>NZ_JBHXCW010000182.1:0-16069 GCF_042725365.1 Lentzea sp. NPDC060358
GGGTGGCGGACCCGCCACCCACGGCCTCAGGCCGGTGCCGGTTCAGGGCGTGAGCACCGGGTCTTCCCCGCAGGATGTCGCCCACGTTAGGGCGAACGGGTTGTTCACGGACGGTCGTTGGCCGCTGAACAAAGTTCTCTGAACAATGACGGGATGCCGAGACGGGAACGCCCTCTCGACGAGGGCGAGAGCGGTCTCCTGCGGTTCGCGGCGGACCTGCGCCGGCTGCGGGAGCGCGCCGGCAGGCCCACCTACCGCGAGCTCAGCCGGCGGGCGCACTACTCGGCCGCGGCGCTGTCGGAGGCCGCCGGCGGGCGGAAGCTGCCCAGCCTCGCGGTGACGAAGGCCTACGCCCTGGCGTGCGACGGCGACCCCGAGGAGTGGGCACGGCGCTGGCGGGCGGTCGCGGAGAGCGAACCGCAGCCGGCGCACGGCAGCCCGTACGTCGGGCTCGCGATGTTCCAGCCCGGCGACGCCCCGCGGTTCTTCGGCCGCGAGCGGCTGACGGCGGAGCTGCTCACCACCGGCAACCGCTTCACCGGCGTGTTCGGGCCGTCCGGCGCGGGCAAGTCGTCGCTGCTCAGGGCCGGGCTGATCGCCCGCACCAGGGAGCCGGTCCTGCTGTTCACGCCCGGCGCCGACCCGCGGGAGGAGTGCGCGGTCGCGCTCGCCCGCCTCACCGGCCGGGACGCGGTCGAGCTCACCGCGGACCTGCGGGACCCGGGCAGGCTCCGCGACCTGCACCCGCACCTGGTCGTGGTGGACCAGTTCGAGGAGCTCTTCACCCTGTGCCGCACCGAGGAGCTGCGCACGTGGCTCGTCGCGGCGCTGACCGGGTGCGAGAAGGCCGTCATCGGCGTGCGCGCCGACTACTACGGGCACTGCGCGCAGCACCCGGCCCTGGTCGAGGCGCTGAAGGGCAACCAGGTCCTCGTCGGGCCCATGACACCGGACGAGCTGCGCCTGGCCATCACCGAACCCGCGGCCGCCGTCGGCGCCAGGGTCGAGACCGCGCTGCTGGCCCGGCTGATGGCCGACGCGGTCGGGCAGGCCGCCGTGCTGCCGCTGCTGTCGCACGCGCTCGCCGAGACCTGGCAGCACCGCCGCGGCCTGACGCTGACCCTCGCGGGCTACGAGGAGGTCGGCGGGCTCGACCACGCCGTCGCCCGCACCGCGCAGGAGGTCTACGACGGACTGCCGGAGGCGCACCGGGCGCAGGCGAAGAGGATCCTGCTCCGGCTCGTCACCGCCGAGGGCACGAAGCGGCGGGCCCGCAGGCACGAGCTCGAAGCCGACGAGGAGGTGCTGTTCACGCTGGCGGCCGCCCGGCTCGTCGTCATCGGCCGCGACGGCGTCGAGCTCGCGCACGAGGCGCTGATCCGCGGCTGGCCTGCGTTGCACGGCTGGGTCGAGGAGGAACGCGAGAACATCCGGGCCCAGCGCGAGCTCACGCACGCCGTGCGGACGTGGGAGTCGCTCGACCGGGACGCGGGCGCGTTGTTCCGCGGCCGCCGGCTCGCGAACGTCCCCGCGGGGCTCGAGCTGAACGCGGCCGAACGCGCGTTCCTCGCCGCGAGCCGGGCCGCGGAGCAGGAGATCTCCGCCAGCGCGCGAAGACGCACCCGCCGCCAGCGCCAGCTGCTCGCCGCGCTGGTCGCGCTGCTCGTGGTCGCCGCCAGCACCACCGCCCTCGCCCTGCGGGCCAGCCGCACCGCCGACGAGCAGCGCACCAACGCCGCCGTGCTGAAGGCCGTGGGGGAGGCCGCCGCGCTGCGGTCGACGAACCCCGCCCTGGCCCAGCAGGTCGCGCTCGCCGCCTACCGGCTCGTGCCGCTCGCGCAGGCGCGCAACGGGCTGCGCCAGGAGGACGTGCCGTCGCAGGTGCTGCGCGAGGCCCCTTCCGATGTCACCGCCCTGGTCGTCGGCTCGACGCAGCAGCAGGTCGTCACCGGGCACCGCGACGGCGCGGTGGTGGTCACCGCGCTCGACGACCTGCCGTCCCCGCGCACGTTCCACGAGGCCACCCGGCACGCCGGCGCCATCACGGCACTGGCGATGGACTCGACCGGGAGCCTGGTCGCCTCCGCGGGCGACGACGGCGCCGTCCGCGTCGTCGACGTCACCCTCGGCAAACCCCGCGAGGTGGCGGTGCTGCCCGTCCGCGCCACCGCGATCGCCTGGCAGGGCACCACCCTCGTCACGACGGACAACGACGGCGCGCTGAGCTTCTGGACCGACCTGCGCCGCGAACGACCGCGCCTCGTCACCACGACCCAGCTCGGCCTGGGCCCGCTCGCGGGCCTGTCCTTCCGCCCCGACGGCCGGGTGCTCGCCGCCGTCACCACCGGCCACGCCGTCCACCTGGTCGACGTCACCGACCCGCCCGACGTCGAGTTCCTCGCGCTGACCAGCGAGTTCGCCGGCAGCGCGCAGTTCGCGGGTGCCGCGCTGCTGATGACCACCGCCACCACCGCCGTGCACCTGTGGGACACCGCGGACCCGCGCGCCCCCGCCCTGCGCGCCGAGATCCCCTCCGGTGGCGCCGAGATCACCTCGGCCCGGCTCGGCGCGGACCGCGTGGCGGTGGCGACCGACGACGGGCTGGTGCGCCTGTGGCAGCTCCCGGCGGGGGAACCGGCCGAGCAGGCCCTGCTGCGCGGGCACGCCGGGCCGGTCGCGGCGGTCGGGCTCACGCCCCGGGGCGACGAGGTCGTGACGGGCGGCGCGGACCGGGCGGTGCGGCTGTGGGACGTCGACCCGCGCGACCCGGCGGTGCGGATCTGCGAGCAGGCCGTCCCGCGGATGAACCGCGCCGAGTGGGAGCGGTACTTCGGCGATCTAGCGTTCACGCCGCCGTGCCGCGACTGAGCGCCGTGACCCTCTGAAGTGGACCGATCACGAAGCACACACCGGAGTTGCAGGTGCTCAGCGGGCCGTTAGACGGCGGACGAACCTCTGGTGGACAATCCCGCCAGGAGGCGTCATGCCACGAGGGGAACGACCGCTGGGTCCGGAGGACACGGCGTTGCTGCGGTTCGCCGGTGACCTGCGGCGACTGCGTGACCAGGCGGGCAAACCGAGCTACCGCGAGCTGGCCGGGCGGGCGAACTACTCGCCGACCGCGTTGTCCGACGCGGCCGGCGGCCGGAAGCTGCCCTCGCTGGCGCTCACGCTCGCGTTCGTCAAGGCGTGCGACGCCGACCCCGCGCCGTGGACGAAGCGCTGGCGCGAGCTGGCGGCCGAGCACACGCAGCCGTTGCAGCCCAACGCCCCGTACCCCGGCCTCGAGCCGTTCACCGAGGACGACGCGAAGCGCTGCTTCGGCCGCGAGTACCTCGTCGAGCAGATCGTCGACTCGGCCCGGTCGAAGCCCCTCACGCTCGTCGTCGGCGCTTCCGGCTCCGGCCGCACGTCGGTGCTGCGGGCGGGCGTGCAGCCCGCGCTCGCCGACGCCGTGGTGATCACCCCGCGGCACGAAGACCCGCTCGGCGACCTGGCGGAGGCGCTCGCCGGCGTCTTCGGGGACACCACGGCCGACGCGCTCGCGGCCGAGCTGCGGCAGGACCCCGGCCACCTCCGGCTGCGGATCCGCCAGCACCGCCCCGGCCTCGTCCTGCTCGTCGACGACGCCGAGAAGACCCTCGGCTCGGACGCGTTCGTCGCCGCCATCACGCGCTGCCCGCACGTGGTGCTCGCCGTCCGCGCCGACCAGCGGCAGCGCTGCCTCGACAAGGGCCTGGGCGGCACCGAGATCACCATCGAGCCGATGAGCGCGGACCAGCTGCGCCGCGCGATCACCGAGCCCGCCGCCAAGATCGGCGCCACCGTCGATACCGCGGTCGTCGCGCAGCTGGTCGCCGACGCCGCGAACCAGCACGCGCTGCCGCTGGTGCAGCAGGTGCTCGTCGAGACGTGGCGCCGCAAGCGCGGCATGACGCTGTCGCTCGCCGGGTTCGAGGAGGCGGGTGGCATCGGGCACGTCGCCGTGAGCGCCGCCGAGGCGTTCTTCACCGGGCTCGCCGAGACCGACCGCCGCGCCGTCAGGTCGGTCTTCCTGCGGTTGATCTCCGTGCAGCGCAACGGACTCGTGCAGCGCCGGACCCGCAGGCTCGACGTCGACCCGCGCCTGCTGGACCGGCTCGCCGGCGCCCGGCTCGTGACGCTGACCGACGACGGCGCGCAGCTCGCCCACGACGCGCTGCTGCGCTGGCCGCGGCTCGTCGCGTGGGTCGACGAGGAGCGCGACAACCTCAGCACGCACCAGCAGCTCGTCACCGCGATGGAGCTGTGGGAGGCGAGCGACCGCGACCCGCTCGCGCTCTACCGCGGCACGCGGCTGCGCAGGGCCAAGGAGCTCGGCGAGTTCCTGACCGCGCAGGAGCGCAGGTTCGTCGACATCAGCACCAGGCGCGAGACCCGCCGCGCCACCGCGTTGATCGCGGTGATGGCCGTGCTGATCGCACTCGTGCCCGGCACCGTCGTCTACGCGCTGTCCAACGAGCGCAAGCTCGTCGAGGCGCACGACCGGGAGCTCGGCGGCAAGGCGATCTCCGAGTCCGAGGCGCTGATGGAGCAACGGCGCCCGTACGCGGACAAGTACGCGCTGGTCGGCTACAAGGTCAACCCGTCGCCGGAGGCGGAGAAGGTGCTGCGGCTCGCGAACGCGGTCGCGCGCGGCATCCCGTTCACCGGCACGCCCAAGGACGACGCCGACGTGCTCGTCGCGCCGCGCGGGGAGATGGCGGCGGTCACCGACGAGGACGGCACCGACCGGATGTGGAGCCTCGACGAGGACCGCGCGACGCCCGGCAAGAAGTTCGCCGGCGGCCACCGCGTCGTGAAGCTCGCCGAACGCCGTGCCATCACCAGGGACACCACGGGCCGCGAGTACCTCTGGACCGTCAACGACGCGAACGACGTCACCTACCTCGCGGCGCTGCCGGACCGGTTCCGGACTCTCGACCTCAGCGCGGACGGCTCGCGCGTCGTCGGCAAGATCGGCGACGCGGCCGAGGTCGGGCTGCCGACGCCGGACGAGAGCGAGCACGCGGAGCTGTTCGACCTGAGCGACCCGCGCGCTCCCCGCAAGCTGCCGATGCCGGTGCGCAACCCCGAGACGCTGGCGCTGAGCCAGGACGGCCGCGAGCTCGCCACCGCCGTCTGGGACGTGGCGTCGGGCAACACCACGATCGAGTTCTGGCGCATCGGCGGCACGGTCGAACGCGCCGCGCCCGCACTGGAACAGCACGTCTACGTCCGCGGCGTCACCTACAGCGGCGACGGCCGGTGGCTCGCGGTCGAGCACTCGCCCGAGTCCGTCGTCGAGGTGTGGCAACGCGTTCCCAGCGGCGCGCCCGTGCTGCGCGCCCGGCTCGACAGCGCGGTGCGCTACGGCGCCCGCGTCACGTTCTCCGACGACGACCGCATCGCGGTGGTGCGGGACAACATCTTCGAGGTGCAACGGCTTTACACGTCCGACCGCTCCCCGGACCGGCTCGTGTACGTCGTCGGCCACGGCGGTTCGACGCGGGCGGTGTACCGGCCGCAGTACGGCGACTTCCTCGTCCGCAGCGGGGGACAGGACCCGGAGCTGCTGCCCTACCACCTCGACAGCGGGCACATCATCGAGAAGATGTGTGAAAAAGACGGTGCGCGGCTCACGGACTCCGAATGGGTGAAGAGCTTCGGCGAAGTGGAGCGCGTGGAGGTCTGCTGAACCGCCGTCGTGCGCTGGAAACAACCTGAAGTTGACCAGACACGCATTGTGAAGCCGAGATCCACTCTCTAGGGTGACCGAGTGCGTGCGTTCACAAGAGGAATTATCGGCATTGCCGGGTTCCTCGTGCTGTGGGAGCTCCTCGGACGCTCCCCCCTTGTTCCTGCAGACGCGCTCCCCCCACCGTCCGTCGTGTTCGGTGAGCTCGTGAGGCAGTTGACCTCTCCTGCGTTTTACAGCCACGTGGTCGCGACGGTGCTGGCGTTGCTGATCGCCATCGGGCTCGCCGTCGCCATCGCGGTGCCGGCCGGGCTCGTGCTCGGCAGCGTGCCGGCGGTGCGCCACGCGACCCGCGCGGTCGTCGAGTTCCTGCGCCCGATCCCTTCCGTGGCACTGATTCCGCTCGCCCTGGTGATGCTCGGCTTCGGGCCGGAGACCAAGATCACCCTCGCCGTGTACGCGGCGCTGTGGCCGATCCTGTTCAACACCATCTACGCCCTCGACGAGCTCGACTCGCTGCAGATCGAGACCGCACGGGTGTTCGGCGTCGGGCGGATCGGCGTGCTGACGAGGGTGGCGCTGCCCAGCGCGCTGCCGTTCATCTTCACCGGCATCCGGCTCGCCGCCACCACCGCGCTGATCGTGATGGTGAGCGTCGAGATCCTGGCCAGCAGCCAGCTCGGCATCGGGTTCTTCATCATGGAGGCCCGCAGCGGGCCCGGCCGGATGGACCAGGTGCTCGTCGGCACCGTGGTCGCGGGCGTGATCGGCCTGCTGCTCAACAACGGTCTCGAGCGGATCCAGCGACGTTGGGTGGCCTGGTGACCAAGTTCCTGCAGCGGTGGGTCGTCTTCGCCGGTCTCGTCGTCGTGTGGCAGCTGAGCGCCTGGCTGGCCGACGACCCGTACTTCCCGCCGCCGTCCGCCATCGTCTCGGCGGCCTGGGACTGGTGGGTGGTGGAGCCGGCGAACTTCACCGACAACGTCATCCCCTCGGTCACGAGGATGCTGACGGGCTGGGCGATCGCCTCGGTCATCGGCGTCTCCCTGGGACTGCTGCTCGGCCGGTCGGACCGGGCGATGGAGTACGCGAACCCGCTCCTGGTGTTCCTGCGCTCGATCCCGCCGCCCGCGCTGGTGCCGGTGTTCCTGCTGCTGTTCAAGACGGGCACGGCGACCCAGATGGCCACGATCATCTTCGGCGTCGTCTGGCCGGTGCTGCTCAACAGCGTCGACGGCGCGCGGTCGGTCGACGTGACCAAAGTGGACACTTCGGCGGTCTTCCAGATCCCGCGCTGGCAGTGGGTTCTCGGGGTCGTGCTCCCCGCCGCCTCGCCGAAGATCTTCGCGGGCCTGCGGGTCTCGCTCTCCCTCTCGCTGGTGCTGATGGTCATCTCCGAGCTCGTGAACACGGAGAACGGCATCGGCATGCAGCTCATGCAGGCACAGCGCGAGTTCGACAACGAGCGCATGTGGGCCGGGATCGTCCTCCTGGGCGTGCTCGGGTACGTACTGAACACCGCGTTCCTCGCGGTGGAACGCAGGGCATTGGCGTGGCAACCGAGGAGTCGGGATGAGCAACATGCTTGAGGTGGCCGACCTCGGCCACACCTATGGCGACTACGAGGCCATCGGCGGCCTCACGTTCACCGTCCGCGCGGGCGAGCTGGTCTGCGTGGTCGGACCGTCCGGCTGCGGCAAGTCGACGCTGCTGCGGACGATCTCCGGTCTGATCAAGCCGTCGCGCGGTTCCGTGCGGCTCAACGGCTCCCACCTCGCGGTGGTGTTCCAGGACTACCAGCGTTCGCTCTTCCCGTGGCTCACGGTGCAGGGCAACGTGGAGTTCCCGCTGCGCTCCCTCAAGCGCGCCGAGCGGCGCAAGCGGGCCGCCGAGGCGCTGGAGTGGGTGGGACTGTCGGGTGCGGCCCGCAAGCGCCCGTGGCAGCTTTCCGGCGGCATGCAGCAGCGTGTGGCGATCGCGCGCGCTCTGGCGTTCCGCCCGGCGTTGTTGTTGATGGACGAGCCGTTCGCCTCGGTGGACGCGCAGACCCGATTCGAGCTGGAGGACCTGTTGCTTCGCGTACGGCGTGAACACGACACGACCGTCCTCGTCGTCACCCACGACATCGACGAGTCGGTGTACCTGGGCGACCGGATTCTCGTGCTCAGCAGCTCTCCCGCGCGGCTGGTGGCCAACCTGGAGGTGCCGCTGCCCGCCGAGCGCGACCAGGTCACCACGCGGACCGCGGACGGCTTCATCGCCCTGCGGTCCAAGGTGGCGCGACTGCTCAACGTCGGCAAGCCGTCGATGGACGTCGAGAAGTGGGCCGCCGCGGAGCGCGAGTCGCTGAGCGAGACCGTCTCCTCCTGATGCCCCGGTGACGAACTGGAACCTGTTCCTGGTCGTCGACGCGGAGCCCGTGGAACTCTCCGGCGGACCCGACAGGATCGTGCTGCTCGAAGGACGGCGGCTGCTCTCGTTGCCGGACAACGGGTATCCGCTCCTGCTCGCCTGGGCCGCCGGTCCGCGCCGGGTCGTGCGCACGCCCGTGCCGATCCACCCCGACCAGGAGATCGTCGACGCGTTCGTGAACTCCTACCTCGTGGAGGCCGGTGTGCCGCCGCGGCCGCGGGGCTTCGCCTGGTACCTCGACCTGCCGGACGGGGTGGAGCCACCGGACGTGTGGCGCGCGGCCGGCGGAGACGGGGCGCGCGGGTCGTCTGTGGACCTCCACCGCGTTCGCGGTGCGATGGAACGGGGCATGACGGCGCTCTACGGGGGAGAGCTGACGTAACAGCCGTGAAAACGTTGTGCGACAACAGAAGAAAGATCAGCCCCGGACCCGCCGCGGTCCGGGGCTGATCTTTTCGTGCGCACATAGGAGGGTGTGTGCACTGGGCGGGATCGGCGGCCTGGTGCGCTCGGGGGCAGAACGCGGGCTTGCGGCCGTCGTGTCCCTGTCGACGAGCTCGATCAGAGGTGCAGACCGAGGTCGTTGCCGTTGCCGATGCCGTGGTCGAGCACGTCCAGGTCACCGATGTTGCCGATGTTGCCGATGTTGAGGTCGCCCACGACGTCGCCGACGAGGTGGTGCACGTCGCCGACCTGGCCGACGTTCTGCACGACGTCCGTCACGTCCGCGATGTCGGCGACGTCCGCGATGTTCGCGACGTCGGTGACACCCGTGACGGTGCTGACGACGGAGTCGGCGTTCACGACGTCCTTCAGCATGACGTCGGTGTCCAGGTCCTTCACCAGGCCGTCGGTGACGTTGTGGACGTCCACGACGTCGGTCACGGCGGAGGTGACCGGAGCGACCGCGGAGACGGACGAGACGACGTCCGTGGCGCCCAGGACGGTGGCGTCCAGGGTGGACGCGACATCGCCCACGCCGGCCACGTCGGAGACGAGCGCGGTGACGGTGGCGGGGGAGACGACGCCCACGACGTCGGAGACGCCGGCGGCGTTGCCCGCGAGCAGCTTGAGGCTGTCGACCGCGGTGAGGTCACCCGCGCCGACCAGGACCTTGTCCAGCACGTCGACGTTCGCGACGGACGCGCTGTCGAGCACCAGCGGCAGGATCTCCTGGATGTCGACCGGCGAGATGTCACCCAGTCCGGCGGCCGCGAGGGCGCCCTCGGGGTCGACCTGGAAGGCCTCACGGGCGTCGAGGTCGCCGAGCAGGTTGAGGGTGAAGTCGTGCAGCGTCTGGGTGCCCATGGGGACTCAAGCTCCTGAAGATGGGTGGAACGGGGGGTGTCGGGATGAACCGTATGGATGAACGACACCCCCCGGCATCGGGAGTTGGCCCCAGATTGTGACGGCTTTATAACCTTAGGGGATCGATGTCACCCCGTTAGGGGAACGGGGATTTCACCCTTATGGACCGACGTAGTTCTCGGCGAACGTCGCCTGGTAGGCGGGGGACTCGGCCAGGTGCTCCAGCCGGGCCTGGGCCAGACGTCCGAAGAAGGGGGAGCTCACGTCGGTGTGGATCATGTTGACCATCCACTGCGAGAACTCCTGGGCCCGCCAGACCCGGCGCAGGCAGTCCTCCGAGTACGTCTTGAGCCCGGTCTCGGATCCGGTGGCGTAGAAGTCGATAAGTGCACGTCCGAACGTTGCGGAGTCGTTCATGGCGAGGTTCATGCCCTTCGCGCCCACCGGGGTGATGATGTGTGCTGCGTCACCCAGCAGGTACAGCCGGCCGTAGGACATCGGCTCGACCACATGGCTGCGCATGTCGAGCACGCGCTTTTCGATGATCTTTCCCTCGGTCAGCGACCACGACGAGTCGTGCAATGCGAACCTTTTGTGCAGCGCTTCCCAGACCTGTTCGTCGGTCCAATCATCGGCATTGGTCCCGACCGGTACCTGCAAGTAGAAGCGAGAAATCGAGGGCGAGCGCAACATGTGTCCGGCGAAACCGTCGGCGTGGAGTGCGTAAATGATCGCTTTAGTCGACGGAGGGGCCTCCGCGAGAATGGAGAGCCACTCGATCCCGTGCTGGTGGGTGAATTCGGTCAGCACGCCCTCAGGAATGGAGCGACGGCTTATTCCGTGAAATCCGTCACATCCGGCGACGAAGTCGGCGGTGAGGCTTTCCCGGACCCCGTCTGCGCTGGTCCAGACCACGGAGGGCTGCGACGACGTCAGATTTCGCAACTCCACGTCGCTGACCGAGAACCGGATGTCACCCCCGGCGGCCAAGAATGACCCGATGAGGTCCTTGACGACTTCCTGCTGCGGGTAGACGTAGTGCTGGCGTCCTCCGTACAGGTCGCTGTACGCCACCTGGAAGGCTTGGCCGTTGACGCGGAATTCGCACGTACCGTGACGGTCTGCTTCCATCAGCAAACGATCCGCCAGTCCGAGTGACTCCAGCATCGTCACAGAGCGGTGTTCCAGGACGCCTGCGCGTGCACGTGTTTCCACATGGCTGCGACTAGCTCTTTCGAGCACAACGCAGTCGATACCTGACTGCTGGATCAAGTTTGCCAAGGTCAGACCGGCCGGCCCTGCGCCGATCACGGCCACTGAGCGCTTCAATTGGGGTTCTCCTAGCCCTAGACCTGTTGTGCTTAGATGCTCACCGCAGGTAGTGGACTGGAACCTGCTCGTGTCGGTCAACTGGGGTCTTTTGGAGCAGCATCCTTACTCTGAGTGGTTGACCGTCGCGACTTTCTCCCCCCGCAACGACGACACCGCTCCGACAGGAGAGTGCTCCCGATGACTCGAAGAGTCCGCCGTATGGCCATCCGTGGCATCGCACTGGCCACCGTGCTCGCCACAGTGGCGAGCTGTAGTGCGCTCGGCGGCAAAGAGCAGGCGCCCCCGGCCGACTCGAACACGAGCGGCCCCGTCGAGAAGGCCAAGATCACACTCGGCGTGATCCCGGTCGTCGACACGGCGTCGGTCTACATCGCGCAGAAGAAGGGTTACTTCAAGGCCGAGGGCCTCGAGGTCGAGCTCAAGACGATCCAGGGCGGCGCCGCCGGCATCACCGGCGTGATCGGCAAGGAGCTGGACTTCACGTTCGGCAACTGGGTCTCGTTCATCGCCGCCCAGGCGAAGGACAACGCGAAGGCTGTCGACGGTCTCAAGCTCATCGCCGACGGCTACCAGGCGAAACCCGACATGTTCCTGATCTTGGCGGACGGGAACTCGGCCATCAAGTCGCCGAAGGACCTCGCGGGCAAGACCATCGGCATCAACACGTTCAAGAACATCGCGGAACTCACCGCGAAGGCGACCCTCGAGGCCGCGAACGTGGATGTCAGCACGGTGAAGTTCAAGGAGATGGCGTTCCCCGACATGCAGGCCGCGGTCCAGAACAAGACCGTTGACGCCGCCTTCATGGTCGAGCCGTTCATCACCCGCGCGCAGCGCGCCGCCGGTCAGATCAAGGTGCTGGACGCCGCGTCCGGCCCGACCGACAACATCCCGATCGCGGGTTACGGAACCAGTGGCAAGTTCGCCAAGGAGAACCCCAAGACCGTCGCCGCCTTCCAGCGCGCGATGGCCAAGGGCCAGGCCGACGCCGCCGACCGCCCCACGGTCGAGCCGCTGATCGTCGAGTACGCCAAGGTCGACAAGGAAACCGCTGGTCTCGTCCACTTCGGCGCCTACCCGACCACGCTGGACGCGACGCGTCTGCAGCGTGTGGTGCAGTTGATGAAGACGTACCAGATGCTGGACAAGGACATCGACGTCAAGTCGATGATCATCCAGCCCTCCGGTAGTTGACGAAACGCACGGGTGGCTGTGATCGGGCCGTGATCGCGGTCACCCGTGCCCCTCGTTTCCTCCGTATGAATTATCGCTTCAGGGCCGTTTAGTCGCCCACTTCAAAGTTGTTGATTCTCGAACCAGCTGTTTTGTCGTCCGAACGGCGGTATGAGAACGGTGCTTTTTACTCCAAGATCCACCAGGTTTGCAGCTATTAAACGGGGCGGGGAGTGTTGACGGTGCGCGGTCGTGAGGACCAGCGAGGCATCGACCGGTTCCGCCTACGCAACTGGCGGTTGCGGAGCAAGCTCGCGGTTGTGTTGCTAGTTCCGGCTCTGAGCACCGCGACTCTCGCGGGCCTGCGCCTGAACACCCAGCTCGACGACGTCGAACTCTTCGACACCGTCCAGCGCGAGCTCGCGGTCAGCCACCAGGCGGCGAAGGTGGAGAACGCGCTTCAGGTCGAGCGCGACTACGCCGTGCAGTGTGTGGCAGCAGGCAGGCAGAACGCGTGCCCCGAGCACGCGGCCCGCACTGGGCTCACTGACACGGAGCTGGGCAAGTATCGGGACTCGGGCGCGACGGCCACGGCCTTGAGCGCGCCCCTTCAGGAGTCGTTCACGAAGTCGCTCGAGTCCCTCGACGGACTGGCGAGCTTGCGTGTCACGCTGCTGAGCACGAAGTACCCCGACATCGCCGTTGTCGGTGCGTACAACCAGATCATCGCGCAGCTCAGCCAGGTGCACCGCGCCGCGGTGTCCAGCCTGAGCGAGCCCGAGATCGTTCCGCTGGTCTCCGCGGCGCAGGCGCTCTACAACGCGCAGGAACAGCTCGGCGAGCAGAACGCGATCCTGGTGTCCACCGCGCTGCGCAAGGGCTTCGCGCCCGGCGCCGCGGACGAGCTGCGCGCCGCGCAGTCCCGGCTGGACGCCTCGTTCCGCGAGTTCAACGACGCCGCGTCGGTGGCCAACCAGCAGAAGTTCCAGGACATCGTGTCCGGTTCGGCCGTCGACGGCCGCAACCGGCTCGTGAAGCTCGCGCTCGCGCAGGACGCGGAGCGCGAGGCCGTGACCATCACGGACGCCGACGTCCTCAAGATCGGTCAGGACACCGCGAACCTGATTCGCCAGGTCTCGACCGAACTGGAGAACCAGGCCAACGCGACGACCACGCGTCTCGCGGACCAGGCCCGGTCGGACGCCTGGCGCGACGCCGGCCTGGTCGCCGTCACGCTGCTGCTCGCGTTCGGCCTCATGGCCATGGTCGCGCAGTCGATGCTGCGGCCGCTGCGCGTGCTGCGCCGCAGCGCGCTCGACGTCGCCCGCAACCAGCTGCCGGAAGCCATCCGGCGCATCCGGTCGCACCGCGAGCCGGAACGGGCCGCGGAAGAGGCGATCGTCCCCGTGCCGATCAACACGACCGAAGAGGTCGGCCAGGTCGCGCGGGCGTTCGACCTCGTGCAGCGCGAGGCGGTCCGCCTCGCCGTCGAGCAGGTGGCACTGCGCGCGAACGTCAACGACATGTTCATCAACCTGTCGCGGCGTTCGCAGGCGTTGGTGGAGCGGCAGATCAGCGTGATCGACCGGCTCGAGCAGGACGAGCAGGACCCCGACCACCTGGCGTCGCTGTTCGAGCTCGACCACCTCGCGACGCAGATGCGGCGCAACAGCGAGAACCTCCTGGTCCTGTCCGGCACCACGGTCAACCGCCGCGTCACCCGGCCCGTCGCGATCGCCGAGGTCCTCGGCGCCGCGGTCTCCGAGGTCGAGAAGTACGCGCGCGTCCAGATCGCGCCGACGCCGGACCTGATGGTGCAGGGACGCGTGGTCAACGACCTCGCGCACCTCGTCGCCGAGCTGCTCGACAACGCGACGGCGTTCTCCAAGCCCACCACCAAGGTCACCGTGCGCACGATCGAGACCCGCAAGGGCGAGGTCGCGATCCGCATCCACGACCGCGGTGTCGGCATCCAGGAGGACGAGGTCGCCGAGTTCAACCAGAAGCTCGCCGAACCGCCGGAGGTCGACGTCTCCGTCGCCCGCGAGATGGGTCTGTACGTGGTCGGCCAGCTCGCGAAGCGCCACGAGATCCGCGTGACGCTGGCGAACAACGACGACATCGAGGGCGGTGTCACCGCCCAGGTGATCCTGCCGATCTCGTTGCTGCACAAGGGTTCTGCGCCAGCGCTGCCGTTGCCGGCCGCGGCCCCGGCCGCCGCGCCGGGTGCCGAGACGACCGGCGAGGGCCTGTCCGGTGTGCCGAAGTGGACGCCGGAGCACCCCGTGTCGCTGCCGTCGCCCGCCGCGGTCGAGGAGGAGAACTCCGGCCGGCACCGCATCGAGCAGACGTCCACGGACGGCCTGTTCACAGCGCGGATCGAAGCGGACGAGAAGTCCGCGGACGACGGATACTCCTACGAGCCGCCCGTCGAACGCCCGGTCGAGCAGAACGACCCGGCCACCGAGATCTTCCCGGCCGTCGTGATCGACGACGACGAGCCGCTGATCTCGCCCGACGCGCTGTCGCGGTGGTTCCAGACCCCCGCGGCGGATGAACCGACCGTCATCGCACAACCCACCAGGGGCGTTCCAGCGGAACCGGAGCGCGCCGAGGAAGAGTCCGAACCGGCCACGGTGAACGGCCTGCCGAAGAGGCAGCGGTCCGCCGAGCCCGTGAAGACCGAGGCACCCACGGCGGTGCCCCGCGCGGTCGCAGACTTCGCCGACTCCGACTGGGGTGCGGCGGACGACGGATGGCGTGCCGCAGCAGGCGCGCTCGGATCCGGTGAATCCGCGCAGACGACGGAGAACGGCCTGCCGAAGCGCGTTCCCAAGGCACGCCTCGTGCCCGGATCGCTCCCCAAGCCGTCGTCACCCGCACCCCAGCTGGCGACCGCCGCGGCAGTGCCCGCGCGGTCCGCCGACAGGTTGCGCCAGCGGTTCGCCACGTACCAGAAGGGTGTCCAGATGGGCCGTGAGTCGCTCTTCGACTCCGCCGTCGGTGGCATCCCCGTGATCGCAGAAAGGGAACGCCAGTGACCACCGCGACTGAGGAACTGGACAACTTCAGCTGGCTGGTCGAGGACTTCGTCAGCAGGGTCGCCGGTGTCGCGCACGCGATCGTCGTCTCGGCGGACGGACTCCTGCTCGCATCGTCGGACCGCCTCCCGCACGACCGCGCGGAGCAGCTCGCCGCAGTGTCCTCCGGCCTGGTTTCGCTGAACCAGGGCGCGGCGCGCTGCTTCGAGGCGGGTGAGGTGAAGCAGACCGTCGTCGAGATGGAACGCGGCTACCTCTTCCTGATGTCCATCAGCGACGGGTCGTGCCTCGCCGTGCTCGCCGCGCCGAACTGCGACATCGGGCTCATCGGTTACGCGATGACCCGGCTCGTGGAGCGCGTCGGTCTCCAGCTCACCCCGGAGATCCGCGCCCAGCTGCACGTGTCCATGCGGGCCTGAGAGTTGAAGAGCAGAAGGAAGTTCCGATGAGCAACGGTGCTCCGGGTCGTCCGGGGTCATCCGGGGGCGGCCTGAACGCGGTGTCGTCGAAGATCGTCGTCGCCGGCGGCTTCGGGGTCGGCAAGACGACGTTCGTCGGCTCGGTCTCCGAGATCACCCCGCTGACCACCGAAGCCGTCATGACCCAGGCCTCGGTCGGGGTCGACGACCTGTCGATGGTCCCCGACAAGGTCACCACGACGGTGGCCATGGACTTCGGCAGGGTGTCGCTGGACAAGGACCTGATCCTGTACCTGTTCGGCACGCCCGGCCAGCACCGGTTCTGGTTCATGTGGGACGACCTGGTGCGCGGTGCGATCGGCGCGGTGGTCATGGTCGACACGAGGCGGATCGACGAGGCGTTCGCGCCCATCGACTTCTTCGAGGACCGCGACCTGCCGTACGTGATCGCGGTGAACTGCTTCGACGGCCTGATGCACCACCGGGCCGAGGAGATCAGGGACGCGCTGACGATCTCGTCGTCCGTGCCGATAATCCCGTGCGACGCGCGGAACCGGCAGTCGACGAAGCAGATCCTGATCGCGCTGGTGGAGCACGCGATGCGCCAGCCGTCGTTCGCCTAGTCCGCCTCATCTCGGTGACGCCCTCCGGACCATCAGGTCCGGAGG
>NZ_JBHXCW010000183.1:0-16042 GCF_042725365.1 Lentzea sp. NPDC060358
CCCACGGTGTGGGACGGGCCTCGTCGAAGCTGCTACGCGCTCAGCGGGTTTCCTTGTGCGAGCGGTGCGTCTTGCAGTTCGGGCAGAACTTCTTCATCTCCAGACGGTCCGGGTCGTTGCGCCGGTTCTTCCGGGTGATGTAGTTCCGGTGCTTGCACTCCTCGCACGCGAGGGTGATCTTCGGGCGTACGTCGGTTGCAGCCACGGTCCTTGCCTTCCTGAGAGCTCTCCGGACCCCGTAAGACCCAGCACGGGCTTACCGTCTGGCGGGGCGGGCAACGTCGCTGCCCGGGGGTGTGGGGGCTCGGCCCCCAAAATCTTGCGGAGCGAGGAAGGTCGGCGCTTTCCGCCGACAGACCCCACCCACTCGCGTAGCGGTGGCCGGACTTGAACCGGCGACACAGCGATTATGAGCCGCTTGCTCTACCAACTGAGCTACACCGCTTTAACACAACTACAAGCCGCAGCGCTCAGCACTGCGGCCAGTAGTGGAGCCCCTTTACGGAATCGAACCGTAGACCTTCTCCTTACCATGGAGACGCTCTGCCGACTGAGCTAAAGGGGCTTGCTCTTTCGTTCTTGCTGAGCTGTGGAGAACTCTACAACACGGGTCCACCAAGAACGAAATCCGGGGGTCCCTCTAGTGGACCAGGGTGAGCACGGTCTCATCGCGAGCACCCCTGACCTGCACCGTTCGCGCCCGCAGCCACGCCTCGAAGCGGTCTTCGGACAGCGGCCGGGAGATCAGGTACCCCTGCGCCACGTCGCAGCCCATTCCGACCAGCTGATCACGCGCGGCGTCGTCTTCCACGCCCTCGGCGACGACGACGAGACCGAGCGAGTGCCCGAGCTCCACGATGGACCGGACCACGGCCATGTCGCCGAGGTCGGTGCCCATTCCGAGCACGAACGACTTGTCGATCTTCACCTCGTCCACCGGCAGCTGCCGCAGGTACGCGAGTGAGGAGTACCCGGTGCCGAAGTCGTCGACCGCCAGCACGACGCCGATCGCGTGCAGGCGCCGCAGCACCGGCAGGGCGCGCTCGGGGTCGGCCATGACGCCCGACTCGGTGAGTTCGAAGGTCAGCAGCCCGGACGGCACGTCGTGGCGCCGCAGGGCGGCCTCCACGCGGTTCGGGAAGTCCTCGTCGCCCAGCGTCCGCACGGACAGGTTCACCGCGATGGACATCCGCAGCCCGCGGTCGAGCCAGCGGCGCACGCGTTCCAGGGCCCGGTCCATCACGAAGTCCGTCAGCACGTCCACGAGCCCGGTGGCCTCGACGGCCGGCACGAACTCGTCCGGGTCGACGCGGCCGAACTCCGGGTGGGTCCAGCGCACCAGCGCCTCCGCGCCCACGACCTGGCGGGACGGCAGGGCGACCTTGGGCTGGTAGTGCACCGAGATCTGCCCGGTCTCGACGGCCTGGCGGAACTGCGTCACGAGCTGGAAGCGGCGCAGGAACAGGTGGCCCATCGACGGCGCGTAGGCCTTCACCGGTGTGCCCTCGGTCGTGGCGCGCACGGCGACGTCCGCGCACTGCAGCAGCACGTCGGGGTCCGGGTCCTCGGACTCGGAGGCGGCCTTGGACGCGTAGCCGACGACGGCGGAGGCCTCGACGGTGAGCCGGTCGACCGGGTACGGCACGGACAGCCCGGCGCGCAGGCGTTCGGCGATCTCGTGCGCCGCACCGGAACGCGAGTCGTCGAGGTACGCCGCGAACGCGCCGCCCTCGAGCCGTGCGAGCGGAACGTCCGCACCGAGCGCGTCACGCAGACGACGTCCCGCGGCGACCACCATCCGGTTGCCCCAGGCCTGGCCGAGCGCGTCGGAGACGGTCGAGAGGATGTCGAGGTCGATGCGCAGCACCACGCCCCGCTCGGACTCGCGCAACGACTCGGCGCACGCCTCGCGCAGGCCGGCGCGGTTCAGCAGGCCGGTCAGCGGGTCGTGGTAGGCGTCGTGGCGCAGCCGGGCGAGCAGGCGGCGGTTGTCGACGGCGGTCGCGAGGTGCGAGGCCAGGGTCCTGAGCAGCTGGATGTCGGCCTTGCCGAAGCCGCGCCAGCGCGAGAGCCGGTCGTGGGCCTCGACGGCGCCGAGCAGCTGGGTCGCGCCGCGCAACGGCACGACGAGCGCCTCCTGGGCGTCACGGCGCAGCAGGGCCTCGGTGACGTCCTCGGTCGCGTCGGCGACGCGGTAGTAGCGGACGTGCGTGCCGGGCAGTTGCAGGACCGGGTCCTCGCGCACGGCCCGCGGGTCCGTCGCCGTCATCTCCTCCGGCAGCGGTTCGCCGGCGACGAGGGTGATCATGGCTTCCTGCGGGTCGGTGCGCAGGCGCAGCACGACCCGGTTGGCGTTGAGCTGCTCGCGGATGCGTTCCGCGATCTGCTGCCACTCGTCCTCTTCGACGCCCGCGGTGAGGTCGTCGTCGGGCTGGCGCGGTCCGGTGCCGTGCTGGCCCGACCGCGCGACGCGGAGGCTGACCTCGCTCAGGGCCTCCAGGTCGCGCTGTTCGCGCAGCAGGCCGGAGTAGGCGAAGTAGGTGGCCACGATGCCCGCGAACACCAGCAGGACGAGGACGACGCCCCACTCGGTGGTGGCGACGATCTGGTAGGCGACGAGGCCGATCGAGGTGTTGAGCAGCGCGACGACCAGCGTCTGCAGCACGAGCCGCAGGCTGTTGCCGACGCGCATCGACTTGCCCATGAGGCGCAGCGCGCAGAGGCCCAGCACGCTCGCGAGCATCGGCACGGTGATCGTCCCGACGAAGGCGCCCGCCCAGAACGGCCCGCCCGCGCCGATCATCCGGTTCACGGCCTCGGCGGCGGCGAACGCCACGGAGATCTCCATGAACATCAGACCGGCGTTGTAGACGGCGCGGTCGAGGATCCGCCTGCCGAGCAGCGTGCCCACGCCCGCGACCACGTGCGCGGCGAGCACTATCTCGAACGGCGCCACGAGCAGGCCCAGGACCAGCGGGATCTCGGTGAAGGAGATCGTCCACGCGACGCCGCTGCGGACGTCGACGTTGATCGCGAGCTGTTCGGCCAGCAGGAAGCCCACGACGAGCAGCGGGCCGATCCAGAAGAGGGAGGTGTTCTCCTTCTCCGGCAGCCAGGCCGCCACCACGCCCGCGCAGACGACGCCGGCCACCAGGAGGGTGACGGCGAACGTGCTGAACGCCCGGTTGGTCGACTTGGCCGACCAGGCGGCCGAGTCCGACACGGGGGCCGACGCTCGGTCGGACATCCAGCCTCCTCGTCGGCCTGAGTGCGGGGGATCCTCTGGGCGTGACTGAGGGGTCCCGCCCTTGGCGATCAGGACCCCTCCAGGGGCACCAATGTACCCCGCTCGGGGGACAAAATGGCAGGTCGAGCACCCTTGGTGACGTCGATTCACCCAGACGTGGCCAGCCGTTGAGACGCCCGTGGAGCACCGCCACGGCCCGCCCCGGCAGCCGCACGCGATCTTGCTCGAGTCCCGCCCGTACGCACCCGCCGCGCGGTGCCGCCTGCTCCGCCAGCAGGTCAGCGCAGTGGAGCCGGGGATGCCGGAGTGCAGTGGGCCGAACCGGTGACGGGGTCCTCCGCGGTGCCGGCGGCCCGGTGGGAGCGGCGGCCGACGAGGTCCACCTCACCGTCCTCGACGGCCATCGCGATCACTGCGCGTGACGGAAATTGTGCCACTCCCTGGACGTCGAGGCGCGTGGAACGGGCCTCCGCGGCGCTCGCCGACTCGACCGGCAGGCCGGACCTCGCACCTGCTGCGGACTTGATCGTCGCATGTGGCAGCGCTTCCGCTAGTCCGATTGGCGGGTCAATCAACTCTGAGGGGTCCGCGGGGAGAGCCGTGCGGACCCACCCGTCGTCGTTCGTGCACGTGAGGACTCCGCTACGCGTGGTGAACCCCTGCTCACCGCCGAGGACGTGGGCGGGGTTGCCCGCGAGGGGCCGATCGGTGACCGAATCCACGGCGAAGACCTCCGCGGACCGGCCCTGCCGTGGTCGGATGCGGCATGACCGAGATCTTTTCCTTCACAGAGACGGATCCGGATTCGCTGGGCGCGACCTGGGGGCCGCTGCGCGTGCACAGACTGGCCTGGCAGCCGGGGTGCGACCTGCCCGCGCTGCTCGACGAGTGGGAGACCCGGCTGACCGGGCTCGACGACCCCGACACCGCGGCGCTGGTGACGGTGCCGAGCCACGAAGCCGGCTGCGCGCTGCCGCTGGTCCACCGCGGCTTCGCCCCGCTGACCGTGATCGCCGAACGCCTCGCGGGCACGTCCGCGGCGCCGAGACCGGCGGCGGTCGACGTCCGGCCGGCGACGCGCGCCGACCTCGACCTGGCGGTCGAGCTGAACATGCACACGGTCCGGTACGACGCCGCGTTCGGCATGGTCACCGAGCGCCCGAACACCGCGGAGCACCTGCGGACCGCGCTCGCCGAGGTGCTCGACCGCGACCACGAGGCCATGTGGCTCGCGGTCCGCGACGGCACGCCCGTCGGCATGCTCTACATCGACCTGCCGCAGGACGCGGGGTGGATGGAGCGGTTCGCGTCCGCACGCCCGTTCGCCTACCTCGGCCATCTCGGCGTCCACCCGGACGCGCGGGGCACGGGCGCCGGCAGCGCTCTCACAGCACACGCGCACGTCGTCCTGGACCGCGCCGGCGTGGCGGCGACGCTGCTCCACCACGCGCTGCCGAACCCGCGCTCGACGCCGTTCTGGTACTCGCACGGCTACCGTCCGAGGTGGACGGTGTGGGTGCGCCGGCCCGCGCTGCGCTCGTCCCCCGGCGTGTCTGCGGTCCCCGAACGGCCTAATGAGACATGATCTGCCCGTTCACACAAGCGAAGAACCCGACCGGCTCAGTACTTGTGGAACGAATCCGGCCTCTATTTCGACTAAGGGGTCAGGGATTCAGACACCACAACCGGGGGGTCGCCATGGAGCTGAGCGGAAGAGCGATGTCGATGCTGAGGGCCGTCGCCGCAGGCCGCGCCGAGGTCACGGGGGGCATCGAGCCGGAGCTCTACGTCGACGGACTGCCCTGCTGCGACCAGATGGCGACGCACGACCTCGTGCACGCCGGACTGCTGCGCCCCTCGCAGCCCACGAGTTTCGGCCACCGGGTCTGCGCCGAGCTGACCGAGGACGGCCGCGCGGCACTCGCCGCGGTCTGACGGCGTGCCGCTCGCCGATGATCGAACATTTGTTCGACATGAGGTATGCTGCGCGCTGAGACCGGCACGCAAGGGAGAGGAAGCTCTTGCGCGCCGGTCTCTTCTCGTCCGTCCTAGGCGGACACTTCCTGCCGCGAGCCGACGTTGAGCCGGTTCCACGTGTTGATCGCGCAGATCGCGAGCATCAGCCCGGCCAGTTCCCGCTCGCTCCAGTGCTGCGCGGCCTCGTCCCACACGGCGTCGCTGACCTGCACGTGCGTCATCTCCTCGGCGAGCGCGAACGCCGCCTTCTCCGCGTCGGAGTAGTAGGGCACGTCCCGCCAGCCGGCGATGGCCCAGATCCGCTCGTCCGCGACCTTCGCCTCGCGCAGGAGCTTCGTGTGGTAGTCGATGCACGCCCCGCAGCCGTTGACGATGCTGACCCGCAGGCAGATCAGCTCCACGAGGTCCTTGTCGAGGCCCGTCGCGGCCGCGGCCGCCGACAGGTCCAGCATCGCCTTCATCGCGCCGGGCACCGACATGATCGGGTTGGTAATCCTCATCTTCGTTCTCCTGTCTCGTCGTCTGCCCGGTCGACCCGGCGGGCGGCGGAGATGTGACAGGAAGGTCGAAGATTTTTCGTCAGGCGCTGATGCCCTGGCCGAGGCCCCCGTCGACGGCGAGCTCGGCGCCGGTGGTGAACGTGGCCTCGAACGCCAGGAAGAGCACGGCGCTCGCGACCTCGTCCATGGTGCCGTGCCGCTTCAACGGCGTGATGCGGTCGCCTTGGTCTTTGAACTCCTCGAGCACGTCCTGCGGCACGCCCGTGACCCCCATCGACGGCGTGTCGATGAAGCCGGGGCTGACCACGTTGACCCGGATGCCGCGCGGCGCGAGCTCCGCCGCCAGCCCCCGTGCGAACGCCCTGACCGCCGCCTTGGCGCCCGCGTAGACGCTCAGGCCGGGCGAGCCCAGGACGGTGGCGACGCTGGTGGTGAAGACGATCGCGCCGCCCTCCGCGACCAGCGGCGCGAGGCGCTGGGCGGTGAAGAAGGCGCCCTTGGTGTTCACGTCGAACGTGCGGTCGTAGTCGGCTTCGGTGGCCTGCTCGAACGGCGTGAGCGTGGAGAAGCCGACGTTGACGAAGAGCAGGTCGATGCCGCCGAGCCGGTGCCGCACTTCGGCTTCGAGGGCGGCGATGTCCGCCAGGTCCGCGGCGTCCGACGCGACCGCGTGGGCCTTGACGCCCTCGGCCTTGTCGATCGTGCGGCCGGTCAGCAGGACCTCGACCCCGTTCTCGACCAGCATCTCGACCGTCGCGCGGCCCATGCCGTGCGTGCCGCCGGTGACGACGGCCTTCTTGCCCTGGTACTTCACTTCCGGATCACCTCGATGACGCTCGCGATGCTGTGCGCGCCGTGGCCCGCGCGCTGGGCGCGTTCGAACAGGTCGTGCAAGGCCCGCGGAACGGTGGTGTCGAGGCCCTGCTCGCCGTTGGCCTCGGTGAGCAGGCGCAGGCCGGAGACGTTGATGTCGAGAGCCGACACGTCGGTCTCGTACCTCCCGCTGTGCGTCTCCTCGCCCATCTCGGGCAGGAACGTGCCGACGACGTCGAGCCAGTCCGTGGCGAACGGCGTGAACCGCTCCGGCGTGACGCCCGCGCTGCCGACGAGGGCGAGGGCCTGCAGGTAGCCGCCGAAGACCGACCACATGACGCCCAGCAGCGCGAGGTCGTAGAGCGCGGCCAGGCCGGCGTCCTCACCCAGGTAGACCGGTTCGCCGAACACCTGCAGGACGTGGTGGTCCTCGCTGCCGCTGAACAGGATCCGCGCCTGCGGGGTGCCGATCTGCTGCGGCACGGCCATGATCACGCCGTCGACGTACTCGACGCCGTTGGCCGCGGCCCACCGCGCGGTCGCACGGGCCTGCTCCGGCGTGCCGGAGGTGAGGTTGACGAGGGTCTTGATCCGGCCGGTCAGCAGCGGCTGCTGAACGTCGTGAGTGGACAGACAGGTGACGACGACGTCGCTGTCGAGGGCTTCTTCCAGAGTCTTCCTGGTGGTGCCGGCCGGCGCCGGCTTGTCCGTCCGGTTCCACACGGTCACGTCGTAGCCCTGGTCGACCAGGGCGGTGGCGAGCGCACTGCCCATCCGGCCGAGGCCGAGCACGCTCACGGTTTTCTTGATCCCCATGCCGGCAATGCTGGTTCCGCCGCTGTCGTACCGGCAAGTACCTACTATTTTGTCAGGTACCCACTTTTCGGTAAGGATCCTGGATGAAGCCTCGGCAGTACGCGTGCGGCCTCGACGCGGCGATCGACGTGATCGGCGGCCGGTGGAAGGCCCTGGTCCTGTGGGCCCTGCACCACGGCCCGATGCGCACGGGTGAGCTGCGCAGGTCGGTGTCCGGCATCAGCGAGAAGATGCTGATCCAGGTGCTGCGCGAGATGGAGGCGGACGAGATCGTGCACCGCGAGGTGTTCCACGAGGTCCCGCCCCGAGTCGAGTACTCGCTGACCCCGCTGGGGACGAGGCTGAACGAGGCACTGCTGCCGCTGGGCGACTGGGGCGAGACCAACATGCGCGCAATAGCGCGCCGCCGCGGCGTCGAACCGGCGCAGCGCCACTGACCTACCGCTCGAGGTAAACAACAGTCGCGTCGTCGGAAACCTTCGCCCGCGGCCAATCCACGGCCTTGGCGTCTTCCTTTTCGACGGCGCGCATTTTGCGAATCAGATCGTCCGGCCCGTTGGCCGCCATCAGTTCGAGAGCCTGACGCCAATCGAAGAGGTCGAACAGATCGACCGCCCGCGCCGCGCCATCGGACAGGATCGCGACCCGCCGGACTTCAGCCAAGGGAATTTCCCCGGTGAGCGCGTGCTCGACGTCGGCGGGATCGGCACCGGCCGTGCGGTTGGTGCGCGTGTCGCTCACGACCCGCAACTCGCTCTTGGCGTCGACCACCACGGTCGCGTCGCCGAGCACCAGGTACCGCAGCACGTCTTCCTTGATCTGCACGAGCCCGACCGTCGCGCTGGGACTGTCCGGGTGCTCGAGGTCGCACCCGCCCCCGTGCAGCTCACGCGTCTGCCGAACGGCCTCGGCCAGCGCCGGAGCGGGCCCGAGGTGCGCGCACCGCAACAGTTCCGCGGCCAGCTGGTCGGCGAACCAGCCGACCCCGTGGGCGCACCCGGTCTCGGGCTTGGCGGTGACGCCGTCGAGCACGGCGAGCAGGTTCGGCCCGACCAGGGCGCGGTCCTCGCTCGGCGCGGTCGTGCGGCCGGCCTCGGTTGCCATCTGCGTGCGCACTGAGATCCCCTCGGTGGTGTGCGAATGCGAGCTTGATCAGTCTGTCAGAGACGCACACCTTCTCGACCAGGCGTCAACGCTCACCGCAACCGCATTCGACAGCACACGGAATCGGAATTGCTCCAGCGTTGGATGCCAAGGTGTCGCCTCCTCGAACTACGCGATGTCCATGATTTGTCCACACTCGAATGGATTAGTTCGTTGCGGTGACATCTGCACAACATCCCCAAAGTCGTAACAATTCCAGCAGAACCGGAATAGCTCTTCTTTCGCCCGAACAGGTGGCGAGCAAAGTCGAAAAAAGAAGGTGGGACCTCCGTTGCCGCGGAGATCCCACCTGAAACCCGAGTCGGCCGAGTCACTGACCTGAGCTGCGGGCGGCCCCCAGGCGTGACCCGGCGAGCGCTTCACAAGGATGAGGGTGCCAACCCCCTGCTAGCAAGTCCTGTGCGATGCGGGTTGTTTCGTCATCAACCCAGACATGCGGTTCTGAGCTGCACTGATACGACGCAGCCACAGAGAAACTTGTCCTGTGGCCAAGCAGTTCTCACTCCATCTGGTGAGACGTGTCGACCAGAACCACCCTCTCGCTCCGACGCAGAGTCGAGTTGCGATCGGTCGGAGATGTGACGCGTACAGTAAAACGGGGCGCAGCCATCAATGAAATGGCGGCACCCCGTCGATGATCACTTGCCAGCGAACTACCCGGTTTGCACCCGGCCTTCGATCACGGTCCCCTGAATCGCTTTTCCGTCGTAGCTGACAGGAAAACTCCTACCTTCACATCCACCAGGAAGCGCCGTCGCGACCTCGAACTTGAAACCCACTCGCGTTATTCCATGGGCGTCGATGCGGTAGGGAAAGTTCT
Source organism: Lentzea sp. NPDC060358 (assembly GCF_042725365.1). NCBI lineage: Bacteria > Bacillati > Actinomycetota > Actinomycetes > Pseudonocardiales > Pseudonocardiaceae > Lentzea > Lentzea sp. NPDC060358. The sequence goes on from NZ_JBHXCW010000183.1 coordinate 9,338, forward strand.
GCAGGTTCGATATCTTCAACACACCAGGAGGACAGCTCCTGAACCCGGCGAGTGAATCGTCCTCAAGAATCTTCACCTGAGCGGTCAGCTCCGTGACGACGAGGTCCGTCGCGTTCGGATTCCGCAGATCGACCCACCGCAGCTCCACAGCCCCCGCCTTGAGCACCAAGGGAGGTTCACCTATCTCCGCGATCTCGAAGAGCTGGATCGAGGACGCCATAGTGGCGTTCGGCGTCGTCGTCCGCTCGTTCGCCGACCAGACGAGCGCGAAGATCAACGCAAAATTGATCAGGACCAAGATGGCGATTGCCCAGGCCGAAGTACGCCGTGACAACGGCTGCACGGCGCGATGTGCGCCCGGACGAGCAGGCGCCGACAGCCGGGGGCCACCCGGCACCACTCTGGCCGTCGCAGGCAGGTCGACCCGGGGAATCCGATCGGTCGCCTCGGGATCCGACTCCTGCTCGCCGGTCAGCTGCTCGGGTATCCCCGATAACTCCGGCTCGTCCGCACCGCCCAAGTCCTCCGCCTCGTTCGCCGACTTCTCCACACGGGTAGCCCTGCGAGCCTCAGAACCACGCTGGGTCGGGACAGCACCCGTGTCAGGGCGCCGAGCTCGTCCCGAGGTGCTGTTCAGCTCACGCCACCTGGCTTCCCACTCCTGCTCGTCACCAGCACATGCCCGGACGTAGGCCAGCGTCACCTCGAGCGTCGGCAACCCGTTGCCCGACGCCGCTTTGCTCAACGTCGAGGCAGCGAAGTGCACGAGCTTCTCCATCGCGCGGTAGTCCAGCCGCGCCTTGTCGCGCAGGGCACGCAGCCCGAGGGCGAACTCGCCCTCGGGCGTGCTTCCGTCGATCTCGGCCTCAGGGCGCGCCATCGCCGGCGTTCTCCCCTCGGATGAAGGGCACGACCGCCCCGCCGACTCCAGGCAACTCCGGCGCGGAGCCACCCTGTGGAGCGCGCACGAACCGTGGCATCGGCCCGGCCGACAGCAGCCGGTACCCGAGCACACCTGTCGCGGTCGCGCCCGCGACCAGCGCGGAGGCAGTCACCGCCGGCACACCGGCGAGCACCAAGCCGACCTCGGAGGCGACAACCCCCAGCACGAGGCCCGTTCCAGCCCAGTCGCACCGAGGGCGTGCGCCAAGTCCGCCCTTACCCTGAATCACCAATACCGCCTTCGCTCAGCAATCACTCCCACCGCCCGATCGGACGGTGGACGAACTGCGCAGGTCGGTTCAACCTGCGCAGGTGACTCGGCCTTTCTCGTGCTCAAAACCACAACGCGCCCCCCGCGGCGGCAACCACGGGCGGCGCTGCTCTCCTTCGAACTCGCACAGTCTGGGGCATGGATGGGACGGACGGCCAGACCATCAGTGCCCTACGGCACAACCATCATCAATTCGTATCGGCGCGCGCACGGACGATAACGACGTCACGAGACGCCTGCAGTGGGCTGAAAGCTCGTCCTCTCCTTGCACGCCAACGAATCCCCCTCGCGAAGGCAACCCGCGTCGGTGATGTGCGTACTCGGTCGTGGAGAGCTGGTGACACGACGAAGGCCCTGTGACCAGTTCTCACTGGTCACAGGGCCTTCAGTACTGCTGTGGCGGGTAGAGGATTCGAACCTCTGTAGCTTTCGCGACGGATTTACAGTCCGCTCCCATTGGCCGCTCGGGCAACCCGCCCCACACCGTCGTAACGGTGCAGGCGGAACAATACATAACCCCTTCGGGACACCCCAAATCGGGGTACCCCAGTAGCATCGACGCAGGCTGTGACCCCGAGATCGTTGAGGAGTGAAGTCGTGGCGGACCCGTCGTTCGACGTGGTGAGCAAGGTGGACCGGCAGGAGGTCGACAACGCGCTCAACCAGGCGGCCAAGGAGCTGAGCACACGCTTCGACTTCCGGGGCACCAACACCACGGTGGCCTGGGCCGGTGAGGAGGCGATCGCCTTCTCCTCCGAGACCGAGGAGCGCTGCAAGGCGGCGATCGACGTCTTCCAGGAGAAGCTGGTCAAGCGCAACATCTCGATGAAGGCGTTCGAGGTGGGCGAGCCCGCGGTGTCCGGGAAGGTGTTCAAGGTCACGGGAAATCTCGTGCAGGGCATCACGTCCGAGAAGGCCAAGGAGATCGCCAAGAAGATCCGCGACGAGGCACCCAAGGGCGTGCAGGCGCAGATCCAGGGTGACCAGCTGCGGGTGTCCGGCAAGAAGAAGGACCACCTGCAGGACGTCATCGCCCTGTTGAAGGGCTCCGACTTCGGGATCGCCCTCCAGTTCACCAACTACCGGTGAAGGGCATCGTCCTCGCCGGTGGCAGCGGGACGCGCCTGCACCCGATCACGCAGGCCGTCTCCAAGCAGCTGCTGCCGGTGTTCGACAAGCCGATGATCTACTACCCGCTGTCGGTGCTCATGCTGGCCGGCATCCGGGAGGTGCTGATCATCAGCACGCCCACCGACCTGCCGCTGTTCCGGCGGCTGCTCGGCGACGGGTCGCAGTGGGGCATGTCCTTCTCCTACGCGGAGCAGGCCGCCCCCAACGGGCTCGCGGAGGCGTTCGTCATCGGCGCGGACTTCGTCGGGGACGACGACGTGGCGCTGGTGCTGGGCGACAACATCTTCTACGGCCAGGGCTTCTCGTCCACGCTGCAGCAGCACGCGTCCTCTTTGGACGGCTGCGTGCTCTTCGGGTACCAGGTGAAGGACCCCGAGCGGTACGGCGTGGGCGAGGTCGACTCGACCGGGAAGCTGCTGTCCATCGAGGAGAAGCCGACGCGGCCGAAGTCGAACCGGGCGATCACCGGGCTCTACTTCTACGACAACGGCGTGCTGGACATCGCGCGCAACCTCAAGCCGTCGCCGCGCGGCGAGCTGGAGATCACCGACGTCAACCTCGCGTACCTGCGCGAGGGGCGCGCCCAGCTGGTCGACCTGAGCCGCGGGTTCGCGTGGCTCGACACCGGCACGCACGACTCGCTGCTCGAGGCCGGGCAGTTCGTGCAGGTGCTGGAGCACCGGACGGGCGTGCGCATCGCGTGTCCCGAGGAGATCGCGCTGCGCATGGGCTTCATCTCCGCGCAGGAGTGCTACGCGCTCGGTGAGAAGCTCGGCAAGTCCGGTTACGGCGAGTACCTGATGGCGGTGGCGCAGGCAGGGCGCTAACGAGCCTTGCGCGCCATCTCCTCGAGCCTGCGGACGCGGTCGGCGATCGGCGGGTGGGTCGAGAACCACCTCGCGAACTGCTCCCCCGAGCGGAACGGGTTCGCGATCATCAGGTGGCTCTGCGAGACCACCTCCGGCTCCGGTGCGAGCGGCGCCGCCCGCGTCCCCTGCTCGATCTTGCGCAACGCGCTCGCCAGCGCGAGCGGGTCGCCGGTGAGCTCGGCGCCGGACTGGTCCGCCTGGAACTCGCGCGAGCGGCTCACGGCCAGGCGCACCACCGTGGCCGCGACCGGGCCCAGCAGCGCGATCAGCAGCAACCCCAGCGGACCCGGTCCGTCGTCGTCACCGTCGCCGCCGCCGAAGATGCCGGCGAGCAGCGCCAGGTTCGCGAGCATCGTGATCACGCCCGCGAGCGCGCCGGCCACGCAGCTGATCAGGATGTCGCGGTTGTAGACGTGCGCGAGCTCGTGGCCGAGCACGGCGCGCAGCTCCCGTTCGTCGAGCAGCTCCAGGATGCCCGTGGTGCAGCACACGGCGGCGTTGCGCGGGTTGCGGCCCGTCGCGAACGCGTTGGGGGCGGCCGTCGGGCTCAGGTACAGCCTCGGCATGGGCTGGCGCGCCTTCTGCGACAGCTCCCGCACGATCGCGAACAGCACCGGCTGCTCCACCTGCGACACGGGCCGCGCCCGCATCGCCCGCAGCGCGAGCTTGTCGGAGTTGAAGTACGCGTAGGCGTTCACGCCCAAGGCCAACACCAGGCCGATGACCAGTGCGGTTCGCCCGAACAAGCTGCTGATCAACACGATCAGCGCGCTCATCCCGCCGAGCAGCACGGCCGTCTTCAACCCGTTGAAGTGCTTGTGCACGGTTACGCCTCCGGGTCTGTTACGTCCTACCTCTCAACGAACCGGGCCTGCGTCCAGTTCCTGTCGCCGTCTCCGGGGCGGCCTCGGCGGCCGGGTCCAGGGGCGGTGGCGGCGGGACCTTCTCGACCCACGTGGCGAGCACGTCCCGTTCGTGGACCAGCTCCGCGACGGCGCCGTCGCCCTCGATCGAGCCCGTCCCCGGATAGCCGAACTCCGGCGCCCAGTGCAGGGCGTCGAACGGGCAGACCTCGACGCAGATGCCGCAGTAGAGACACTGGCCGTAGTCGATCGCGAACCGGTCGAGCACGTTGCGGCTGCGCGGGCGGGCGCTGCCGGGCTGCTGCTCGACCTCGGTGTGGCTGGTGATGTGGATGCACCAGTCGGGGCACTCGCGCGCGCAGATCATGCAGACCGTGCAGTTGGCGTCCAGCAGCGCGATGACGCCCCTCGTCCGCGGTGGCAGGTTCGTCACGACGTGCTCTCCTCTTCACGGCGCGGGCCCCACGACGGGTCCGGCACGCCAGGTGGTGCGGTGCGGCGGCGGCTCGGGGCGCTCGTGGCGTCCTCGCCGGGCTCGAGACGGCCCGGCCAGGGGCGCACGACCCGGGAGGCGAGCACGAAGTCCTTGCGCAGCGGGTGGCCCTGGAAGGTGTCGGGCAGCAGCAGGTGCTCCGGCTCGTCGGCGACGCCGATCCCGAACATCTCGGCGGCCTCGCGCTCGTGCCAGCGCGCGCCCTTCCAGAGGTGGGCGACGCTCGCGAGGGCGTCTTCAGCGCCGACCTCGGTCCGCAGCATCACGCCCGCGCGCGTGCGCGGGTCGATCACGTGCAGGAACACCGCGTGGCGCTGCCCGGCCGCACCGGGACGGCCCGCGTCCTCGACGCCGAGCCAGTCGAACATGGTGTGCCCGCTGCCGTGCAGCTCGGTCGCGGCCGCGAGCCAGCCGGCGAGCTCCACGTGGTGGACCGTCTGGCCGAAAGCGGTCTTCGGGGTGGTCGTCACGCGTTCACCAGCCCGTGCAGCGCCTTGAGGCCCTCGAGGAGCGCTTCGGGACGCGGCGGGCAGCCGGGCACGGCGACGTGGACCGGCAGGGCCTGGTCGATGCCCTTGGTGACGCTGTAGGAGTCCCAGTACGGGCCGCCGGTGTTGCTGCAGGCGCCCACGGAGATCACGTAGCGGGGTTCGGGCATGGCCTCGTAACTGCGGAGGACAGCGGGCAACATGACGTCCGTGACGGTGCCGGAGACGACGAGGACGTGCGCCTCGCCCGCGCCGTCGACCGGCGTGACGCCGAGGTCGGGGAGGCGGTCGAGAGCTGCCATCACCTCGACCCCGCAGCAGGCGAGTCCGAGTTCGAGCACGGTGACCTGGTAGGTGGTGCCCCATTCCAGGCGAGCGGAAGCCGTCACAACGGCTGAGGGTAATACTTGGGGGCCCGCCGGCTCACGCCTGGCGGACCCCCACCCCCCAATGATTCCCCCCGGAATCGGCTCCCACGCGTGGTCGCCGCGGATAGCTTTGTACACCGCCCGATAAGTGTCCAGCGATTTCCGAAGAGCATCTGCAGAAAATTTGTCTGCGAAATGCGGTCAAGTTCAGTTCAACTGATCGGCAGAACACCAGAGAGGGTCTCGATGTCCGGCTCGTCCCAGTTGGTGCTCCCCACCAGCACCTCGCTGCACCGCCTGCTGAACATGCCCGGTGCTCTCCTGGATACCACGATGGACCAGCTCAGGACCCTGTTGACCGTTCACGAGACCCGTTCGGCCCTGCGGGCGGCGCGCGCACTCGGGCGGGAGCAGTCGAGCGTGCAGAAGCAGCTCGACACGTTGAACAGGAACTTCCGCCAACTGTGCGGTGAACCGCTCGTGGTGAAGCAGGGCCGCGGAAAGGACGTGCTGTTCACGCCCACTGGTGAGTCGCTCGTCGAAATGGCGCGGGAGACGCTCGCGGAGTGGCTCGACGGAATTCACGAGTGCCGCCGCAAGCTCGGCACGACCGTCACCGTCGGCACCACGCGATACATGCTCGACACGCTCGCGAAGGCGTGGCACCACGTGTCGGACGAGTTCCGCGAGCGCGACGTGGACCTCAAGGTCGTGCACATCCGCACCAAGGACATCTGGACCAAGCTCGAGACGCGCGAGGTCGACGTCGTCTGCGGCAGCGTCGTGACGCACGCGGGCGCCGGCTGGGAGCGGCCGGAGTTCGAGGTGATCGAGTGGCGGCGCGGCGGCCTGGCGCTGCTGACGAACCTGCCCGACTCGGTGGTGGGCGACCGCGTGCGCGTGCCGCAGCTGCGTTCCGTGCCGCTGGTGGTGCCGGGGGCCGGCCTGATCGCCGAGTTCCTGCGCGGCTGGTTCGGTCCCGACTACCGGCAGAGCATCGACATCGCGGCCGAGATCGACGAGATCCAGTACGGCATCTCGCTGCTGCGCTCGAACCTCGTCCAGGGAGCCATGATCGTGACGTCTGGTTTGGGCGTGGTGGCGTCGAACAACGAACTCCGGGAGGGCGGGGGCCTCCGCGTCGTCGAGCTCGCAGATGACTCTCTGGAGCGGCTTGTGGGCGTTTTCGCCCGAACGGATGAACTGGCGAAGCACCCGGCCGATCATCCGCTCAACCTGCTGTGGGCGGCCTTCACGGCAGAGGCGCCCCGGCCGTAGCC
>NZ_JBHXCW010000184.1:0-16003 GCF_042725365.1 Lentzea sp. NPDC060358
GGCGAGAAGCAGCCGGGGCTAGACGTAGAACCTGTGAGTGCAGGCTACTTGTTGTGCTCCGAATCATCCTTCTCGGAGGCAGTACCCGACTTGAGCGCGGACGCGGCCATCTCCGACAGCGCCGGCGCCGCCTTCTCGTGCGGGATCGTCTTGCCGGTGAAGGTCACGTGACCCTCGTTGCGGATCCGCTCGATCATGTGCGGGTAGTGCAGCTCGAACGCCGGGCGCTCCGAACGGATCCGGGGCAGCTCGGTGAAGTTGTGCCGCGGCGGCGGGGACGACGTCGCCCACTCGAGCGAGTTGCCGTAGCCCCACGGGTCGTCGACCGTGACGACCTCGCCGAAGCGGTAGCTGCGGAACACGTTCCAGATGAACGGCAGCGTCGACGCGCCCAGGATGTAGGCGCCGATCGTCGAGATCATGTTCAGCGTCGTGAAGCCGTCGGACGCGAGGTAGTCGGCGTACCGGCGCGGCATGCCCTCGTTGCCCAGCCAGTGCTGGACGAGGAAGGTCGCGTGGAAGCCGAGGAACGTCGTCCAGAAGTGCAGCTTGCCGAGCGGCTCGTTGAGGAACCGGCCGGTGATCTTCGGGAACCAGAAGTAGATGCCGGCGAAGGTCGCGAACACGATCGTGCCGTAGAGCACGTAGTGGAAGTGCGCGACGACGAAGTACGTGTCGGACACGTGGAAGTCGATCGCGGGCGCGGCCAGCAGGATGCCGGAGAGGCCACCGAAGAGGAACGTGACGATGAAGCCGATCGAGAAGAGCATCGGCGTCTCGAACGTGAGCTGGCCCTTCCACATCGTGCCGATCCAGTTGAAGAACTTCACACCGGTCGGGACCGCGATGAGGAACGTCATGAAGGCGAAGAACGGCAGCAGCACGGCGCCGGTCGCGTACATGTGGTGCGCCCACACGGCGACGGACAGGGCCGCGATGCCGAGGGTGGCGTAGACCAGGCCGTTGTAGCCGAAGATCGGCTTGCGGCTGAACACCGGGAAGATCTCCGACACGATGCCGAAGAACGGCAAGGCGACGATGTAGACCTCCGGGTGGCCGAAGAACCAGAAGAGGTGCTGCCACAGGATCACGCCGCCGTTGGCGGGGTCGAACACGTGCGCTCCGAGGTGCCGGTCCGCCAGCAGGCCCAGCAGGGCCGCGGTCAGGATCGGGAACGCGAGCAGCACGAGCACCGACGTCACCAGGATGTTCCAGGTGAAGATCGGCATGCGGAACATCGTCATGCCGGGCGCGCGCAGGCAGACCACGGTGGTGATCATGTTCACCGCGCCGAGGATGGTGCCGAGACCACCGACCACCAGGCCGGAGATCCACAGGTCGGCACCCGCGCCGGGCGAGTGGATGGCGCTCGACAGCGGCGTGTACGCGAACCAGCCGAAGTCGGCGGCGCCACCGGGGGTGACGAAGCCCGCCATCACGATCAGGCCACCGAAGAGGTACAGCCAGTACGAGAAGGCGTTGAGCCGCGGGAACGCCACGTCGGGCGAGCCGATCTGCAGCGGGAGCACGAAGTTCGCGAAGCCGAAGACGATCGGCGTCGCGTACAGCAGCAGCATCACGGTGCCGTGCATCGTGAACAGCTGGTTGAACTGCTCCTGGCTCAGGAACTGCATGCCGGGCCGGGCCAGCTCGGTCCGCATCAGCATGGCCATCGCGCCGCCGACCATGAAGAAGGCGAACGAGGTGACCAGGTACATGATGCCGATTTGCTTGTGGTCCGTGGTGCGGAACATCCGCAGCAGGAAGGACCCCTTGACCGCAGTGCGCGTCGGATAAGGACGCGTTGCGATCGGCTGCGGGGCTACGGCCGTCACGGTGCCTCCAGGCCTTGGTGGGACCAGTCGTTCGGGAAACTCCCCGGGATATTAGACGCAACCGATCAGCTCCATTCGGGTGGGCCACGGCCGGTGGCCAGCGGCGTAGCGCAGGTCACACGTATCCTGCGGCCGTGCTCCGATCGCTCGCCGTCGCCTTTGTCCTGTTGCTGGCCGCCTGCGGAGGTCCCGCCACGCACAACTCGGCGGACGTCGCCTTCGTGCAGGGGATGGTTCCCCACCACGAGCAGGCGCTGGACATGAGCGGCCTCGTGACGACCCGCACGGACAACCCCAACGTGATCGAGATGGCCAAGCGCGTCGCGGACGCGCAGCGGCCCGAGATCGACCGCATGAACGGCTGGCTGGAGGCCTGGAACGCGCCGGTCCAGGCGTCGTCGCACACGGCGCACGGCCACGCCGACGCGCACGGGATGGTCGAGCTCGGCAACCTCGCCGACCTCGACGACACCGAGTTCGACCGCCAGTGGCTCTCGCTGATGATCCAGCACCACCGCGGCGCCGTGGACATGGCGCGCAAGCACCTCTCGGCCGGCACCGACCCCGAGGCGCGCAAGCTGGCCCAGGACGTCGTCGCGCACCAGGAGCAGGAGATCGCGACAATGGAGTCGCTGCTGCCCCAGGGCTGATGCCAGCCTCGTGCGCATGACTCCCGCAAGCGTGCGCGCGGCCGTGGCCCTGGCCGCCTCCCACGGCGTGGTCTCGACGGACCCGGTCGTGCTCGAGAACGGCAGCAACGTCATCGTGCACCTGCGCCCGGCCCCGGTCGTGGCCCGCGTCGCCGCGCGAACGGCCCTGGTCAGGCCGTCGGTGGCCGATCACTTCGCCCGCGACCTGGCGGTGTCGGCGTTCCTGGCGGCGCGCGGGGTGCCGGTGGTGACGCCGTCGTCCGAGCTGCCCGCGGGTCCGCACGCGGCCGACGGTTTCGTGATGTCGTTCACCACGTACGTCCCGCACTTCCCCGGCGTCGAGCTGACGCGCCCGGACGTGCTGGCGCTGCTGCCCGGCCTGCACGCCGAGCTGCGGCTCTACGACGGCGAGCTGCCCGCGCGCGGCCCGCTGGACGACATCGACAACACCCTGACGCACCTGGAGGGCCGGGGCGTGCCCGGCCTGGAGCCCTTCCGGGCGCGGCGGGCCGAGCTGCGGGAGGACTGGGACGCGCACTACCGCGACGTCCAGCCGCTGCACGGCGACGCGCACCACGGCAACGTGCTGATGACCTCGTCCGGCCCGGTCTGGAACGACTTCGAGGACACCTGGCGCGGCCCGGTCGGCTGGGACCTGGCCTGCCTGGCGGGAGCGCGCGGCGAAGAAGCCGCCCGGCGCGCCGTGGAACTCTACGGCGGCGGGACGGCTTCTTCGGACGTCGAGTACTGGCTCGAGGTGCGCGTCCTCTTCGGCACGCTGTGGGGCGTGCTGGTGGAGAACGGCTAGGCGCGGCGCCTGCGCAGCACCAGCATCACGGCGGAACCGACGGCCACGAGCGCGGCACCGAGCCCGAGCAGCCAGGCCCCGTTGAAGCCGGTGGCGGCCAGCCCGCTGCGCTGGGCGACCGGCACGGCGGCGACGGTCGTGGTCGTGGCGGCGACGGCCTGCGCGGAGGACGACGGCGCCTCGGTGCTCGTCGTGGTGGCCGGCGTGGACGACTCGGTCACGGTCGACTCGGACGTCGTGGTGGTGGTCTCGGCGGTGGTCGTCGTGGTCGTGGTCGTCGTCGTGGTGGTCGTGGTCGCCGGCGGCTGCTCGACGGCCACCCCGCACCCGAACCACTCGCCGATCTGCGGCAGGTCCCCCTCGCCGAGGACCGGAGCCCGCAGGCCCGTCCACGGCAGCTCGTCGCCGAGCTTGTCCGCGAGGTAGACGTTGAACACGTCCCCGGCGCGCACGACCATGCCGGTGACCTTCAGGTCGGCGGGCACGGCGGTGACGTCCAGGTACTGCTGGTTGTCGCCACCGGAATAGGTGAACCGGCCCGGGTGGACCGGCGATCCGGTCAGCCCGCCCACGGCGCACGCGTCGGGGTGGTTGAAGTCGACGAACCTGAGGAACGGCTGCGCACGCTCGTCGTCCGTGGTCGGCTCGTCGGCGAACGCGCTGGTCGCCATGACGAGCGAGGCCACGGCCGCCAGTGCGGCCGAAGCGAGCAGGGCGGCTCTTCTCAGAGGCGTCATCGAGTTACTCCGTAGGGCTCGGCGGATGCCGCGATCTAAGACGATCGACGTCGCCCGAACGGGTTAGATGACGATCAACTTCACCCTTGTGGCCGAGTTGTTATTGCCCCGTGAAGTGGCATGCCCAAACGACCAAATGCCGGAGGGACCGGCCCTGACGGACCGGTCCCTCCACGGAGCTCACCAGCTGAGAGCTCAGTCCTGCTGTCCGGCTTTCGCGGACCGGACGAACACCGTGCCACCGTTCGGCATGCGCCGGAACCAGTCGACGGAGGTGACCGGGCGGCTGATCACCGGACCCACCCCGACAGGGAGGTGGGGAACGGGAACGTCGGCGCCGTGGGGGGACTGCGGCCGACGAAGAGGCTGATTCGGGGTGGTCATGGTTCCTTCTCGACAACGGGTCGGGGCCCTCGTCCGAGAACGCTTGCGCAACCAGGAGTTCTCAGGCCGACTCCCGCTACAGGCGCCGCTCTGATGGTGCACGGTTGCCGAAGTGCCAACTCGAACGACGTTGATCATCTACGGTGGCGCAGCACCCCGGAAAGCCGGTCGCGACTGCGTAGAGCGAGAAGATATCGGACTGCGTTCCGCACGACACCCCGAAGATGGGGATGCGACATCATACGACGTCACGCAAGTTGTTCCACCTGCGCTTTTACCCGATCGAGACACACAATGGAGTGAGCCGGCCCGGCTCCGGCACCTGCGGCAGGTCCAAGCAGGCCAACGCAGTGTGCCGCGCACGACACCTCTCCCGATGACCATCACAGCTGCCGCGCGCCACATCGGCAACATCCAAGAAAGTCGGCCTTCCGACTATGTGCAGAAAACCTCAGAACCGAGGGCTTCCGAACCGGAAGACCACCAGGAGTCACCCCAATTCAAATAATTTAATCGGCTATTTAGGAAAATGCACAGAAAATTCTTTGCACCGGCCAGCGAAGAGACTCACTTGAGCCCGTCCCCCACCCGCTCGGGCATTGCACAACCGGCCGAACCACCCAGCGCCTGTCCACTACGCGACATGGACGAACTCGCTGTTCTCACCTTGGAGAGCGATAGACCACACCGCCGACCACTCACGACACCAATGAGCACAACTTGACAGCGCGTCAGGCGCGCGGTGGCGATATTCCGCCAACCCCGGCCGCCAGTCCCATCGCCGACTTCTAGGCCACACGCACAGGAATATCTGCTGCGCAGCAGCGATCACCTGGACTTCCACGCCGGTGAGGTCGCATGTGGACGATTGCGTGAATCGACCGCATCGCCAGCATCGAACGAGAAGAGAGGTCACCTCGTCACGTCGGCTCGATGATCGAGGCCGCCATGAGCAGGCGGAGCGCGACGGTGAGCCGGTGCGCGGCCGCGGGCTCCGCGGCCCACCCCGAGTCCCGCAGCAGGTCGCGGAAGCACAGCGACCTGCCGTCGCCGAGGAGGTCGAGGACGCGGCTCGCGTCCGCGTCGAGCCAGAAGATCTCCGGCGGCGAGGCCGGCCGGCCCACCACCGTGCGCCCCGTGCCGGCCCGCTCGGACCGCACGTCGGGCAACGCGCGGAAGGTCACGTGGTGGGCCATCGGCAGGTCCCGCCCGCGAGCGGCGGGCTCGGTGCCGGCCGGCTGACCGGTGAGCGCCCCCAGCAGCCAGCGCGCGTCTGGCCGCAGGTCGCCGGAGTGCGAGAGCAGCCACCGGCCGATCTCGTCGGCGCGCTCCCGCGCCACGGGCAGCAGGGAGGACGGCCCCGGCTGCTCGTCACCGCACGACTGCGCGAACTGGGCCAGGCAGCTGTACGCGTGCCAGGCGGCGAACGTCTGCTCCAGCGGCCAGCGCGCGTGCGACCAGGAGTTCTCGAACTCCTCGGCCTCCTCGGCGCGGACGTCGAGGAACTCCCTGGTGATGGCCAGGTCGAAGAACTTCTCGTGCGCGCCCTCGTGGACGAGCGCCTCGGCGACCTCCAGCGGCGTGGAGGGCTCGTCGATCAGCACGATGCCCGGCACGTACCGCGACGACGCGGAAACGACGCCGCCCGAGGTCTCGCGGGTGAGGACGACGAGCATCGACACGTGCGCGAGCAGGTCGTCCGCCGCCTCCGGCACCAGCCGCCGCAGCAGGCGGACGCCGCCGGCCACCACGTCCAGCGCCGCCTCGAACCGTTCGCCGTCCGCCTCGGTCAGCGGCTCCGGCGAGGCGCCGGGGGGCGCGACGATGCGCAGGGGCGCCTCGACCAGTTCGGCCGCCAGGGGGTCCGCCACGACCGGCAGTCCGGCGTCGCGCACCCGCACGGCCGCGGCGCGGCGCACAAGGGCGAGGTCGAGCTCTCCCCCGCCGGCCAGGGCCCTGCCGATCTCGTAGCGGGCGATCGGGTGGTCGAGAAGGTTGTCCGACAACTGCGCGCCGGGCGCGAACAGGCCGGCGGCGAGGCGGTACAGCGCCCGCCGCTCGTCGACCAGCACCTGCGCGGGCGCGATGGCGGCGTGCACCACGTGCGCACTCGCCGTGGGTGAGCTCATCACCGAATTGACCTCGTGTTGACGTCCCCCGACGCTGATGATCGGGCAACTCTACTGACTCCCGCCCCGCCGGCGCGGGCCGACGAGCCGGTGCCCGGACCGCGAATTCTCGGCCCGGGCACCGGTGTGCGCGTTCATCAGCGGGTTTCGCGGTCAGCCGAGCAAGATGCCGGCGACGTTCACGAAGCCGACGACGGCCAGCGCGATGACCGAGACGGCGATCATCGTGAGCACGGTGCGCCAGCCGATGGCGGTGACCGCGACCGCCACGGCGGCGGCGATTCCGAGTGAGCTCCCTGCGGACATCTCGTTCCCTCCCGACTGGGCGAGCGCGGGTCCTGGGTGTGGGCGGTCCCAGGCGCCTCGCCCACCACCAGAATCGCCTGTTGTAGGTTGTCTGTCAACCGTCGACTGGTTGCCAGACAAGTTGCAACCAGACTGCCAGGGCCCTACCCTGAACCGATGCCCGCCGACGAGTCCCCTCTCGGCGAGAGCTGGTCGCTCTCGCCGGATTCGCGACGCCCGCTCCCGGAGCTGATCGAGCAGAAGCTGCGGGAGCAGATCATCGGCGGCACCCTCAAGGCGGGCGACCGCCTCCCCACCGAGCCGGAGCTGGCGCGCAAGCTCGACGTCGCCCGGTCCTCGCTGCGCACCGCGCTGCAACGGCTGCAGCTGCAGGGCATCGTCGAGGTGCGGCGCGGCCTCGGCTGGTACGTGCGCCGGACCGACCTGAGCGCGGTCGAGGAGAACCTGGAGGGCAGGCTCGCCTCCCGGCAGTTCTCCCAGACCGACCTGCTCGAGGTGCGGATCGCGCTGGAGACCACCGCGGCGAGCCTGGCGGCCGTGCGCGCGGGCGACGGCGAGCTGGACGAACTGGCCAAGCTGAACCGCCGCTACCAGCGGGCGACGCTCGACGACGTGCAGGAGGTGATCGAGTCGGACGAGGAGTTCCACTCGGCGCTGGTCCGCGCGTCGCACAACGCGCTGCTGGAGCAGATGTACCAGACGCTCGTGCCCGGCCTGCAGGACTGCAAGCGGCACGCGCACCCGTCCCGCGAGGTGCACAACCGTTCCGTGAACGAACACGAACAGGTGATCTGGTTCCTCCGCCGCCACGACGAGGTGGGCGCGAAAAGCGCGATGACCACCCACCTGCTCGGGCTGTACAACGACGTGGCCGCAGACGACACGCAGCCAAAAGCGACCCTGGGCACCTATGTCGGGGTGTCCGACAACCCGATCTGGGGCAAATCGCGCTGATACGGCGATGACCGAAAGGGGCTGGCGCCGATCCCCTCCTCACTCCCACCATGTACGGACAACCGGGTGGAGTGAGGGGGCGGCAACCAGGTGGTGGCGGCGCGCAGGCACAAACAGGCGCTGGCCGTCGCGATCCTCCTGATAGCCATCGCAGCTGCAGACCTGACCGCCGTGTTGTTGTGGCAGCCCACTTCACGAAGTGTGCTGCACGATGCGTTGGTCGTGTTTTGGCCGTTGCCGGCGTTCGCAGGACTCCTGCTCGGCACCTATGAGCTCTTTCTCCACAAGCGACTGGTCGCGGAGTTCGGTCGGATCTCCGGCCCCAGCATCGTCGAGCACCTGTTGCCGTCCGAAGTGCTGCGCGCTTTCTTGTCGTCCGTCTACGGCGAGAACGCCGCGAACGAGGATGTGGTCGCCGGCCTCCTGGGCGGCGACGGCATGCGCCCACGTGGCGACGACCTGACGATCAGCACCGGCACCACCGTGAAGCTGGAACTGCAGGGCATCGACACCAAGACCTACCACCTGATGACGACGCAGCGGTACCAGTTCCGCAATGACGTCCCCACCGAGCGCTTCGTCATCTTCGCCACCTCCAACGCCACCCTGCGCGACAGCATCAGCGCCGCCTGCCGGTACCCGTTGTTCGAGCTGTACTTCATCCCGGACCCGTCGCTGTTCCTCGAGTCCGTGGACGACCTGCGCCACTCCACCCAGATCGCCATCGACTACCTCGACCACGAGGGCCAGCACCGTTCGGCCGAGCCCAGCCAGATCCCGCCGGTCGAGGTCCGGTTCGACCAGTGGACCCACTACCTGACGTTCTTCAGCCAGCCCTCGGGCCCGCTGGGCAAACTCAGCCCGCTGGACCACATGAGCGACCTGCGGATCTTCGAGTGCGATCTCAGCCGCATCGCCGAAGACCACGTGGTGCGCGCGATCCGGGGCCTCACCGTCTGGTCGCGCACCTTGCAGCGCACGAACGACGGCTTCTGCTATTGGCAGTCGCCCTATCCGTCCTTCGTCGACAAGATCAGCTTCGACGCGACCGGCTTGGCGGTCGACCAGTCCCCCAAGCACGAGTTCCGGGTCATGCCGTTCACGTTCCGGTCGGCGACGGCGGCCGCGCAGTGGCTGGAAGCGGGCGAATTGCGCGACCTGGACGTGCGGTCGTGGCTGCTGCCGGGTCACGGAGTCGCATTGTTGTGGCGCGAGGCGACAGGCTGAATCACCAGTTCGCGATCACGCCCTGCCCCTGCACCACCCACCTGTCGAGTTGCAACGACAGGTGGCCTTCGTTGTCGTCGAGCACCAGCGTGTCGGCGCTGCCGAGGAAGACCTGCGCCCACACCTTCCGCGCATGGACGCGTACGAGCTCGCGCATGTCCAATGTGACGGTTCTGACGAACATCGGACGATCCGCGTACCACCACACTCCTGGAACTGCGATGTCCTGCGACCAGCGCGAGTGCTGCCTGACACGCACGAACTCGCTGTCCTCACGGCTGAGGTCCGCGAGGAAAAGCATCAGATCGGAGTTCTTCAACCCCACAGGAGGCGAGATGTACCTGCGCACAGCGGGTGTCGGCACCCTCTTGAACTCGACCGGTCTCATCACGCCACGTCGCTCGACGTAGCACTCCAGCTTCTCCCCGAACTCCCTCGCGTCGCTCTCGAACGAGTCCGAGCTGGCCAGAGTCGACACGTCGAAAAGCTCAGGACACGCATCGGACAACGCGGTCGTGTGCGTCGGCGAAGACGTGACCGCGACCAGCAGCAAGCCCTTGCGCATCGTCACCTCGTACCGGGACGCGGCGTGCACCGTCTGTCCTTCGATCCTTTCCACGCGCAAGGTGACGGACACGCCATGGTGGGCATGTCGCGGCGACAGGACCATCGACACCAGCGACGACATGTCGCTCACACCTGGGATGTGCCGCGTGAGCGCAGCCGTGACGAGCTCCTCGGGAGCGGTCGAGCTCAGGACGAGCTGCCGGGTGGCCGACGCGGTCGCGGTGCGCGCATCGTGTCGGATGGAATTCAATTTGCTGTCGATGGCCCGCAACAACTCACCCTGCTCTTTGCCCCTGACCCACTCGAAGTAGATCGAGACCAGCAAAACCAGCACGAGGTCTTTGGTGATGGACCCGAGACTGCGCGCGACAGCGTCCCCGGCTTCGGGGTTGAGCACAGCGGAAATCACGACCCTGGGCACCGGGGTGTTGATGAGCGCGATGGTGGCGAGCACGCTGCCGAAGTAGATCAGCGCACGCGACCGCACCACCGGTTCAGCCTTCGGACCGCTGGTGCACGGTGCCGCCACCGTTGGGCATCCGCCGGAACCAATCGACTTCGGTCACGGGCTGCCTGGGTCCTTCAGGTCCCACGGGTACAGGTGACGGAAATGGCTCAGGCGACACCGGTTCGTGCTGGGAGCTCATGGCAGTCTCCTCCCGCGCCGGTCCCCCGAGAGCGTATCCGCGATGCCGCCGTACGGGCGACGCCCAGGCGGGTGGAGCGACACCGCAAGCGGACGCAAGAAATTGCGTACACTTGCGCCATGACGCAACGGAGGCTGGCCGAGGTCGCGGCCAAGGTCGGGGTCAGCGAGGCCACCGTCAGCCGGGTGCTGAACGGGAAGCCAGGCGTCTCGGACGCCACCAGGAGTGCCGTGCTCACGGCACTCGACGTGCTCGGGTACGAGCGGCCGACACAGCTGCGGGGCGAACGGGCGCGGCTCGTGGGGCTGGTGCTGCCGGAGCTGCAGAACCCGATCTTCCCCGCGTTCGCGGACGTCGTGGGCAACGCGCTGGCGCAACGGGGTTTCACGCCCGTGCTGTGCACCAGGACGGCCGGCGGCGTCACCGAGGCGGAGTACCTGGAGCTGCTGCTCGAGCAGCACGTCAGCGGGATCGTGTTCGCGGGCGGGCTGTACGCGCAGCGGGACGCGAGCCACGGGCACTACCAGCAGATGATGTCCCGCAAGCTGCCCGCGGTGCTGGTCAACGCGGCCATCGACGACCTGGCGTTCCCGCGGGTCTCGTGCGACGACGCGGTGGCGGTCGAGCAGGCGTACGGGCACCTGACGTCGCTGGGGCACCGCAGGATCGGGGCCGTGCTCGGGCCGCCGGACCACGTGCCGAGCCGGCGCAAGCTCGAGGCCATCGCCAAGTGCGGCGGCGCGGACGTCGAGCACGCCATGTTCAGCCTGGAGGGCGGGCAGGCCGCGGCGACCAAGCTCGTGCAGCGCGGGGTCACGGCGATCATCTGCGCCAGCGACCCCCTCGCGCTCGGCGCGATAAGGGCCGTGCGCAGGGCCGGGCTCGACGTGCCGAAGGACGTGTCGATCATCGGGTACGACGACTCGGCGTTCATGACCTGCACCGATCCGCCTCTCACGACCGTGCGCCAGCCCATCGAGGCGATGGGGCGGGCCGCCGTCGAACTGCTGGCCAACCAGATCTCGGGCAACGCCGTGGCGCCCGACGAGCTGCTGTTCGAGCCCGAACTGGTGGTGAGGGCCTCCAGCGCACCGGCGCGGTGACGTAAGCAGTCGTCTTCTTGCGAGTTTTCGTCTGGATATTGCGTCCAGATGTAACGGGGACTTATGGTCGCCGTCACATCGACGCGCTCGCGAGAAGGGCGGCCCCACCATGAAGAAGTCCGCTGCCGTGCTGATTGGCGGTGTCCTGGCGCTCAGCACCGTCGGCTGTGGGAGCGGTTCCACGACCGAGCCGGGAGGCAAGGTCCAGGTCAGCATCAACGGCCAGCCACCGCAGACCCAGGCCTTCGACCGCAAGGTCTTCGACGAGGACGTCGCGGCGTTCGAGCAGGCCAACCCGGACATCGACCTGGTGCCCCACGAGGGGTTCATGGACCCGAAGACGTTCTCCGCCAAGCTCGCCGGCGGGCAGCTGGAGGACGTCTTCTACGTCTACTTCACCGACCCGGCCGCCCTGATCGCCAGGAAACAGGCCGCCGACCTCACCGAGTACGTGAAGGACGTCCCGCACTACGGCGACATCAAGCAGGAGCTCAAGGACGTCTTCACGGTCGGCGGAAAGGTCTACGGCCTGCCCACGGCCAACTACACGATGGGCCTGCTCTACAGCCGCACCAACTTCACCAAGGCGGGCCTCGACCCGAACTCGCCGCCGAAGACGTGGGACGAGGTGCGCGCGTCCGCCAAGAAGCTCAAGGACGCGGGCGTCACCGGGTTCGCCGAGTACAGCAAGAGCAACCAGGGCGGCTGGCACTTCACCGCGTGGGTCAAGTCCGTCGGCGGTGACATCGCGAAGAAGGACGGCGACAAGTTCGTCGCCGACTTCAACAACGCCAAGGGCGAAGAGGTCCTGCGCCGGCTGAAGGAGATGCGCTGGGAGGACGGCTCCATGGGAGAGAAGCAGCTCCTGGAGATCGGCGACGTGCAGAACATGATGGGCGCGGGCCAGCTCGGCATGTACCTCGCCGCGCCCGACAACGTCGCCGCGATCGTCAACCAGTTCAAGGGCAAGTACGACGACTACGGACTCGCGGCGATCCCCGGCCAGAAGGGCACCCTGCTCGGCGGCGAGGGCTACATGGTCAACCCCAAGGCCTCGCCGGAGAAGATCAAGGCCGGTCTCAAGTGGGTCCAGTGGAAGTACCTGAACCCGGACCGCCTGGAGCAGAACCTGCAGACCTACAAGGACCGCGGTCAGCCCGTCGGCCTGCCCATCCCGCCGATCGCCGACATCTGGACCGGTGAGCCGCGCAAGAAGCAGGAAGAGCTCAAGGGCAGGTACGCCACCATGCCGGTGCAGAACTTCCAGGCCTACGTGGATGGTTCCGAGAAGACCAAGGGCTCGCTCGAACCGCCGCAGGCGCAACAGGTCTACGCGATCCTCGACAGCGTCGTGCAGGCGGTGCTGACGAACAGGGACACGGACCACCCCGCTCTGCTCAAGGACGCGGAGACCAAGGTCAACGCCGTCCTGGCGCAGGTGAAGTAGGTGCGGCGGCACGTCACCGCGTACGGCTTCCTGGGTGCCGCGCTGGTCGTCTTCGCGGTCTTCTCCTGGTTCCCGATCGTGCGCGGGGTGGTCCTGAGCTTCCAGCAGGTCAACTTCGTCACGAGCCCCGACTGGGTGGGCTGGGAGAACTTCGAGCGGCTCTTCGCGGACCCGCTGTTCGCGGTGGCGTGGCGCAACACCTTCTACTTCACGGTCCTCGCGATGGTCATCGGCTTCGGCGTGCCGTTCCTGACGGCCGTGGTGCTCAACGAGCTGCGGCACGCCAAGGGCTACTTCCGCCTGCTGGTCTACCTGCCGGTGATGCTGCCGCCGGTGGTGACCGCGTTGCTGTGGAAGTGGTTCTACGATCCCGGCCCCGGCTTGTTCAACTCGGTCCTGCGAGGACTCGGGCTGCCGACGTCGCAGTGGCTCGACTCCAGCGGCACCAGCATGATCAGCCTCGTGCTCGTCATCACCTGGGCGAACATGGGCGCGGCCACGCTGATCTACCTGGCGGCGCTGCAGACCATCCCCGGTGAGCTGTACGAGGCCGCGGACCTGGACGGCGCCGGGATCGTCCGCAAGGTCTGGCACGTCACGATCCCGCAGACCAAGTTCGTGATCCTGATGCTGTTGCTGCTCCAGGTCGTCGCGACCATGCAGATCTTCACCGAGCCGTTCATCATGACCGGCGGCGGCCCGGAGGAGTCGACGGTCACCGTGCTGCTCCTGCTCTACCGGTACGCCTTCTACTACAACGACTTCGGCACCGCGAGCGCGCTGAGCCTGATCCTGTTCGCGGTGCTGGGTGTCTTCTCCTTCCTCTACCTCAGGCTCACCAGGAAGGCCGACGCGTGAGGACGCTGACGAAGGGCCGCGGGCCGCTCTACTGGGCCGTCCTGACGATCACGCTGGTCGTGTTCACGGCGGCGTTCCTGCTCCCGCTGGTCTGGGTGCTGCTCGGCGCGTTCAAGCCGCCGGCGGAACTGGCCCAGCAGCCGCCGACGATCCTGCCGGAGACGTGGGAGCCGGGCGCGTACGCCGACGCCTGGAACTACATGGACCTCGGCCGGTTCTTCCTCAACACGTTCGTCGTCGCGATCGGCGCGTGGGCCGTGCAGATGGCGGTGATCGTCCCGGCGGCCTACGCGCTGTCCAAGCTGCGGCCGTGGGGTGGCAACGTCGTCATGGGCCTGATGCTGGCCACGCTGATGCTGCCGTCGACGGCGGTGCTGGTGCCGGTCTACCTCACGCTCATCGACCTCGGCCTGCTCAACACCCCGGCGGGCATCTGGCTGCCCGCCGCGGCCAACGCGCTCAACGTCTACCTGCTCAAGCGGTTCTTCGACCAGATCCCCGGGGAACTGCTGGAGGCGGCCAGGATCGACGGCGCGGGCACGTGGACGACGCTCGTCAGGGTGGTCCTGCCGATCTCGCGGCCGATCCTCGCCGTCGTGTCGATCTTCGCGGTCGTGGCGGCGTGGAAGGACTTCATCTGGCCGCTGCTCGTGTTCCCCGACCCGGCGAAGCAGACGCTCAGCGTCGCGCTGCAGCGCTTCGCCCCCGACACCCCGATCAACCTCCTGCTCGCGGGCCTCGTGCTGGCGAGCCTGCCGATGGTGGCGCTGTTCCTGGCGTTCCAGCGGCACATCCTCGCGGGGCTCACCGCGGGCGGCGTGAAAGGCTGAAAGGACTCCAGATGAGTTGGTGGCGCAACGCTTCCATCTACCAGGTCTACCTGCGCAGCTTCGCGGACGGCAACGGTGACGGCATCGGTGACATCGCCGGCCTGCGCGCCGAGCTCCAGCACATCGCGAGCCTCGGCTTCGACGCGATCTGGCTCAACCCGTGGTACCCGAGCCCGCTCGCCGACGGCGGCTACGACGTGGCGGACTACCGCGACGTCGAGCCCGTCTTCGGGTCGCTCGCCGATGCCGAGAAGCTCATCGCGGACGCGCACGGCCTGGGCATCCGCATCATCATCGACCTCGTCCCGAACCACTGCAGCGACCAGCACCCGTGGTTCAAGGACGGGCTGTGGGACCGCTTCCACATCCGTGACACGGAGGAGATCCCGAACGACTGGCAGTCGCGCTTCGGCGGCCCGGCGTGGAGCAAGCTCGACGACGGCCGCTGGTACCTGCACCTCTACGCGGCCGAGCAGCCGGACTTCAACTGGGAGAACCCGGTCGTCCACGACGAGTTCGAGGACATCCTGCGGTTCTGGCTCGACCGGGGTGTCGACGGGTTCCGCATCGACGTGGCCGACGGGCTGGTGAAGGACTTCTCCAAGCCCGACGCCGACCTCCCCTACTCCGACCAGGACGGCGTGCACGACATCTACCGGCGGTGGCGGCAGATCGTCGACTCCTACGACGGCGACCGCATCCTCGTCGGCGAGATGTGGCTGCCCGACCCGGAGCGGTTCGCCCGGTACCTGCGCCGGGACGAGATGCACAGCGCGTTCAACTTCGACTTCCTCTGCTGCCCCTGGAACGCCGGGGAGCTCAGGAAGGTCGTCGACAGCACGCTGGCCGCGCACGAACCCGTCGGCGCACCGCCGACCTGGGTGCTGTCCAACCACGACGTCACGCGGCACGTGACCCGGTACGGCCGGGAGAGGACCGGGTTCTCCTTCGCGGACCGCCAGCACGGCGCCCCCACCGACTTCGAACTGGGCACGAGGCGGGCACGGGCGGCGATCATGCTCACCGCCGCGCTGCCCGGTGGCGTGTACGTCTACCAGGGTGAGGAGCTGGGGCTCTGGGAGGTCGAGGACCTGCCCGACGAGCTGCGCGAGGACCCGGTGTGGCACCGCTCGGGCTTCACCGACCGGGGCCGCGACGGCTGCCGGGTGCCGCTGCCCTGGTCCGCCGAGGACGGTCCGAGCTGGCTGCCCCGGCCGGAGAACTGGCAGGACTTCTCGGTCGCGGCCCAGACCGGCGACCCCGGCTCGATGCTCGCCCTGTACCGCGAGGTGTTCGCGCGGCGGCGCGGGATCAGCGGCGACCTGGAGTGGCTCGACCTCGGTGAGGACGTGCTGGCGTTCCGGCGCGGCGAGACCACCTGCGTCGTCAACCTGTCGGCTCAGGCCGTCGACCTGCCCGCCACGCCCGCGCTGTCGAGCGTCCCGCTGACCGGCGGCAAGCTGCCGCCGGACGCCGCGGCCTGGCTGTAGGGAAAACCCGGTCTCGGGGGTGGCGGCAGCC
>NZ_JBHXCW010000185.1:0-15973 GCF_042725365.1 Lentzea sp. NPDC060358
GGCGAGGGGACGGCTCAGCCCGAAGGAACGACTCCGGGCGAGGGGACGGCTCAGCCCGAAGGAACGACTCCGGGCGAGGGGACGGCTCAGCCCGAGGGGACGACTCGGCCCGAGGGAATGACTCGGGGTGAGGGGACTATTAGGGGCGGGAGACGACTCGGGGCGAGGGCGGTGGCACCGGACTAGGCCTCCCCTCAGTACGAGCGCGCCCCTCAACGCGAATGCGCCGGTCCAACAGGAACGCGCCGGCCCAACGCGATCGCGCCCTCAACGCGAACGCGCCCCTCCATGCGAGCGCGCCCCTCCATGCGATCACCTCGGCCCGCAGCAATCACCGCACCCCCCACCCTGAGGCCCAACCCCAAAGCCCCCGCTAGAGCCCCCGCCAAAGCCGCCAGAGCCCCAAAACAACCTCACCCCGTGCAGTCCACCACCGCGAACACCGTCTTCCCGTCCCCCACCACCCGGCACCCCCACTCCCGCGAGATCCGGTCCACCACCACGATCCCCCGCCCCCGGTTCTCCCCCAGCCGGGACCGCCCGTACACCGGCTCGACCGGCGACGAATCGTGCACCTCCACCACCACGAGGCAGGGTGCGAGCGTGTGGAAGACCCGCAGGCGCCCGGTCCGGGACGGCGTGTGGTCCAGCACGTTGGAGACGAGTTCGGTCACCACGAGCTGCACGTCGTACAGGTGGTCCTCGCCCACGGAGGACAGGGCGGTGGTCAGGTCGCGGCGCAGGCGGGAGATCGACGTGCCCGGTGCCACCGGCAGGTCCACGACCGGGGTGGTGCTCACGGGAGCCGTCGCAGCAGGACCAGGGCGATGTCGTCCTGCTTGCCCTGGCCCAGTTCGGCCAGGAGGCGGTCGGCCAGCTCGTCCATGTCGTCGGTGTGGGAGACGGCCGCGCGGAGTTTCTCCATGCCCTCGTCGAGGTCTACGCCGGGGCGTTCCACCAGGCCGTCGGTGGTCAGCAGGACCGTGGTGCCCGGCGGCAGCGGGAGGGAGGTGGCTTCCGGGCGGTCCAGGCCGATGCCGAGCAGCGGGCCCTTGACCGGGGCGTAGGAGGCGCCGGTGGCGTCGGCCAGCAGGGGTGGCACGTGGCCCGCGTTCGCCACGGAGACCGTGCCCGCCTCCAGGTCGACCAGGAGCAGGCACATGGTCGTCAGGCCGCCGGTCGGGTGGAAGCGTTGCAGCAGGACGTCGACCCTGCGCAGGATCTCGGCCGGGCGGTGGCCCTCGACGGCGTAGGCGCGCAGGGTGTGGCGGACCTCGGCCATGATCGTCGCTGCCTCGATCGAGTGGCCGCACACGTCGCCGATGGCGATCAGGACCTGGCCGTCCAGCTCGATCACGTCGTAGAAGTCGCCGCCGATCTCGGCGTTGCTCTGGGCCGGGACGTAGCGGGCGGTCATCGGGAGCCCGGGGTGCTGGGGCAGGTCGCGCGGCAGGAGGCTGCGTTGCAGGGTCAGGGCCAGGGAGTGCTCCTCGGCGAACGTGTGCAGGCCCTCGGCCGCCAGCGCGGTCGCCTGGGCGAGCTGGGACAGCAGGTTGCGGTCGTCCTCGCCGAGGACGGACTCGGGCGCCACCGCGATGCAGATCGGCGAGCGGCGCAGCTTCGTGCGGGCCAGCGCCGCGACGACGGGGGCGCCGGGCTGCCACGCGTCGCCCTCGACGACCGTCACGCCCACGCCGGGGTTCGCAGCCGCGAGCCACCGTTCGACCGCGGGGTCGTCCGGGCGCGATGAGGAGCCCGCCGAGGCCACGCACACGGCACCGGACGGAGTGCCCAGCGCGGCGGTCGCCGGGGTGTCGAGCATGTCGGCCGCGCCGATCGCCGCGGCTTGCACCAGGGACTCGAACGTCGTCGCGGCGTTCAGCGCGAGGGTGGCGGTGGTGAGGCGGGTGA
Organism: Lentzea sp. NPDC060358; assembly: GCF_042725365.1. NCBI lineage: Bacteria > Bacillati > Actinomycetota > Actinomycetes > Pseudonocardiales > Pseudonocardiaceae > Lentzea > Lentzea sp. NPDC060358. The sequence goes on from NZ_JBHXCW010000185.1 coordinate 1,912, forward strand.
GGCGGGCGGCGAGGTGTTCGGCCAGGGCGCGGGCGCGGTGGTAGCGCAGGGCGGCCTCGACGTTGGCCAGCAGCTCGCCGGGGTCGACGGGTTCGGTCAGGTAGGCGTCGGCGCCGCGGGTGAGGCCGGTGACCTTGTCCTCCGGCTCGATGTAGGTCGCCGAGAGCATCACGACGGGGACGGAGCTGGTGCGCGGGTCGGCCTTGATCCGCTCGGTGACGTCGTAGCCGCTCATGTCGGGCAGGTGCACGTCGAGCAGGACGAGGTCGAACGTCTGGCCCTCCAGCGCGGTCAGCGCCTCGGCGGCCGTGGTCGCCTCGACGACCACGTGGCCGTTGCGGCGCAGCCAGCTGGACGCGATGAACCGGCTGGCTTCCAGGTCGTCCACCACGAGGACCCTGGCCGGTCCGCCACCCATCGCCGTCGGGTTCATCGGGCCTCCGTTCTGCGCGCGGTGAGCTGGGCGTCGCGGACCGAGCGGCTCACCGACTCGGGGGAGATCGCCGTCTCCGGCAGCAGGGCGGCGCCGAGGCCGTGCACGCTGCGGGCGAGGCCCGCGGGGTCGTCGCCGCCCACGATCACGACCGGTACCGTCTTCAACCTGGGGTCCAGGCGCAGCACCGACAGCACGGCGCTGCCGCTCATCAGGGGCGCGTCCGCGGCCACCAGCACGAGGTCGGGCTGCCGGGTCTTCGCGAGGTTGAGCGCGCTGCGGCCGTCGCCGGTCTCGACGACGTCGACGGCGATGCCCGCCAGCGCCTCGCGCAGCCGCGCGCGGACCTCCTCGTCGCCGTCCGCGATCAGCGCGCACGCCACGGGCGCGGGCTGGGCGAGCTCGTCCTCCCCGGTCGGCAGGGTCAGCACGACCTCCGTGCCGACGGCGGGGGTGCTGCTCAGCGTCAGCGCGCCGCCGAGGATCTCCGCGAGCTTGCGGGCGTAGGACAGGCCCAGGCCGGTGCCGCTCGCGCCCACCTGCAGCGCGTTCGGGACCTGGTAGAACTCCTCGAAGACCTTGCCCTGCTCGTCCGGCGGGATGCCGATGCCGGTGTCGGTGACGACGAACCGGACCTCGTCCGGTCCCGGTCCCTGCTCGGCGGTGAAGCGGATCTCGCCGTGCTTGGTGAACTTGACGGCGTTCGACAGCACGTTGCGCAGGATCCGCACGAGCATCGTCTCGTCGGTCACCAGCGGTGGCAGCTCGGGCAGCTCGTCCACGACCAGCCGGACGTCGCCGGAGCGCAGCAGCGGCAGCACGGACGACCGCAGCTGCGTGACCACGTAGTCGAGCGCCACGGGCGCCCGGCGCGGCTGAAGGCTGCCCGCTTCGGCCTTGGCGGTGTCGAGCAGCTCGTTCACCAGGGCGAGCAGTGTGGCGGCGGAGGAGTTGATCAGGTCGACGTGGTGGCGCTGGTCGTCGGTCATCGGGTCGCCGCCGGGTGTGCTGAGCAGGCGCGTCAGGCCGACGACGGAGTTGATCGGCGCGCGCAGCTCGTGGCTGATGTTGGACCAGAACCGGATGCGCGCGGCGGCCGCCTCCCTCAGCTCGGCCGACTTCGCGTCCAGCTCCGCGTAGAGGGCGACCACGCCCTGGTTCGTCTGCTCCAGCTCGTCGGACAGCTCCTGGTAGAGCGCCACGACACCGCGGTTGGTCTCCTCCAGCTCGGCGTTGAGCCGTTCCAGCTCCGCGCTCTTGGCCTCCAGGTTCTCGAGGGTCTCCAGCAGCTCCTGGTTCTGGGCCCGCAGCTCGTCGAGCGCGGTGGCGCCCGCGGTCTCGCGCAGCTCCCGCAGCAGGCCCTCGTCGACGGAGACCGACGCGTGCACGTTCTTCACGAGCGTCACGCCCGTCGGCGTCAGGACGAGCTCGTCCATCAACCGGCGCGCGGTGTCCCAGCCGGGGCCGCCGCCGGTCACGCCCAGGGTGTGCCACGCCAGCTCGACCAGCAGAGCGGGCCCCGGCGCCCGCCGCAGCGAGAAGACCGCGGTCGCCGAGACGTCCTGCCGCACCAGCTCCCGGCCGACGTCGCTCAGCGCCGTCGCGACCCGGATCTGGTTCTGCCCGTCGAGCCCGACCGCGGCCGCGACCTGCCGCCCGCGCTGGCGGAGCAGGAACACGTCGCGTTCGTCGCCGATCGGCAGGCGCAGCAGCTCGGTCTCGGTCATGCCGGTCTGGCCACCAGGACGCTCGCGTCGTCGTTGCGGACCCCGGCTTCGCGCAGCAGCGTCGTCGCGATCAGCACGGGCTGGTCGAGGACCAGGTCGCCGCCGAAGTCGACGCCCCAGCGCTCGGTGAGGCCGTCGGAGTGCAGCACGACCACGGCCCGGTCGGGCAGCGCGTAGTCGTACGCCCGGATCGTGCGGGCCTGGTGGCCCGCCACGCCGGGGACCGAGATCATGCCCTGCTTGCGGCCGTCGGCGAGGACCGCGCCGGCGATGTTGCCGAGCCCGCAGTAGCGCACGGTCCGGGCGGCGAGGTCGATGTCGGCGACCGCCACGGCTCCACCGCGGGTGCCCCGCAGCGCCTGGTGCAGGCGTGTGACGAGCTGGTCGGCGGGCATCGGGGCCAGCTCGCGGAACAGCCGCACCGCCGCGTCGGACGCGGCCGCGGCCAGGGGCCCGTGCCCGGAGCCGTCGCACATCATCAGCACCAGCCGGTCGGCGCTGCGGCAGAACGCGTAGGCGTCGCCGCAGACCTCCTCGCCGGTGATGGGCCTCGTGATGCCGGCCGCGCTGTCCTCACCCCACTCGGGTGCCCAGTCCGGCTTCGGCCCGAACCGGGCCACCAGCGCGGTGCCGGAGCCGGGGCGCGAGGTCATCGAGCACGACGAGGCGAGCCGGCGCACCGCGCCGAGCCCGACGCCGAGCGTGCCGGTGGTGGACTGCCCGTCCTGCCACGCGAGCGCGACGTCGCGGATGCCGGGCCCGCGGTCCACCGCGACGATCTCGACGGCCGCGTCGTCCTCGCCGCGCACCGAGCGGATCAGCACGACGCCCTGCCGGGCGTGCTTGTGCAGGTTGGTGCCGATCTCGGTGACCGCCAGACCGATCTCCGCCGTGCGGGTCGCCCCGAACCCGAGCCGTTCGGCGAGCGCCGTGGCCGTGCGGCGGATCCGGCCGACCTGGGCGGTCTCCTCGACGGGCAGCCACGCCTCGTCGCGCACCAGCGGCAGGCACGTCGCGGTCGTCATCTCTTCCACTTGACCACCGTCACGACGGTGCCGCGGCCGACCTCGGTGTCGAGGTCGAACTGGTCGACCAGCCGCTTGGCGCCGCTCAGCCCGAGGCCGAGCCCGCTGCCGCTGCTCCAGCCGTCGGCGAGCGCCAGCGCGAGGTCGGGGATGCCCGGACCCTCGTCGTGGAACGACGCCCGCACGCCGGCGCGGCGGCCGTCGCTCACCTCCTCGACGCGGGCGAAGCCCCCGCCGCCGTAGATGAGCGTGTTGCGGGCGAGCTCGCTGGCCGCGGTGACCAGCTTGGTCTGGTCGACCAGCGACAGCTTGGTCTGCTGCGCGTAGGTGCGCACGAGCTGGCGGACGCGGACGACGTCGTCGTCGCCGCTGATCGGCAGCTCCTCCGGCCCTCCGGACCGGGGCGGCATCAGGCGTCCTGCGCGAACTCGCCGGGGTGCGTCAGCACACCCCGGCGCTGCCGTCCGAGCTGCCCGAGGATCTTCATGCCGCGTTCGAGGTCGAGTGCCGTGCGCACGCCGCCCAGCGTGAGGCCCAGCTCGACCAGCGTGATCGCCACGGCGGGACGCATGCCCACCACGACCGTGTCGGCGTCGAACAGCCGGGAGATGGACGCGATCGTCGCGAACATCCGCCCGATGAACGAGTCGACGATCTCCACGGCGGAGATGTCGATGACGACGCCGTGGGCGCCCGTCGCGCTGATCTTCTCGGCCAGGTCCTCCTGCAGTGCGAGCACGCTCTGGTCCTGCAGGTCGATCTGGATGGAGACCAGCAGGACCCCGCCGATCTTCAGGATCGGGACGCGTTCCATCAGCCGACCTCGCGCCGCACGACGTCGACGCCCTCACGGCGCAGCGCGTGCCTCAGGGCGTCGGCGAGCGAGGCCTTGGTGACGATGTCGCCGAACTCGATGCCCAGCGCCACGATCGTCTGCGCGATCTGCGGGCGGATGCCGGACACGATGCACTCCGCGCCCATCAGCCTGGCCGCGACCACGGTCTTGAGCAGGTGCTGCGCGACCTGGGTGTCGACGGCGAAGACACCGGTGATGTCGATGATCGCGTGCTCGGAGCCGGTCTCGACCAGCATCTCGAGCAGCTTCTCCATGACCACCTGGGTGCGGGCGGAGTCGAGCGTGCCGACCAGCGGCACCGCGAGCACGCCCTCCCAGATCTTGACCACCGGCGTGGTCAGCTCCAGCAGCTGCTCGGACTGCTCGCGGATGATGTCCTCGCGGGCGCGCGAGTAGGACTCGAACGTCAGCAGCCCGAGCGCGTCGAGCAGGCCGGAGAACCCGAGGACCTCGCGGAAGAGCTCCGGGTCGGTGTCGCCCTCGGTGAGCTCGAAGACCTGCTGCTTGAGCGAGAACAGGCTCGACGCGGTCTCCGACGGCGTGAAGCCCGCACGGACCCGTGAGCGCGAGTACTCGTCGAGCAGCGACCGGACCTCGGCGAACTCGGGCGCGGAGGTGTCCGTGCCGTCGTGGCCGACGAGCGGCAGCACGGCGTCGAAGAGCTCCCGGAAGTCGGTCTCGAGCTCCGCCTTCGTCGCCCGTCCGCGCAGCAGGGCCGCGACCACGCCCACCCACTTGTCGATCAAGGGCTCCGCGTTCGTCCGCAACAGCTCGGCCAAACGCCGGGCATGCCCTGCATCTGCAGTCACTCAGGCCTCCTCAGGCGGATCAGTACCCACGAACAGTAGCCGTGCTCCGCCGGAAGACCCGACAGGTGGTTGCCGCGTTTAGCCACTTCGCGCAGGAGGTACGTTCTCCCAGCACACCAGTGACAGAAAGGCACCTTCTTGGCCGTCGGAGGCGAGCCCCCTGATACCCCGCTCGTGCTGGAGCTGAACCACGATGTGGTCGACATCGCGGAGGTCCGCCGGTGGGCCGGTTCCGCGTTGCCGCAGCTGCACGAGGACGACCTGCTCGACGTCCAGCTGATCGTGACCGAGCTGGTCTCGAACGTCTACGACCACGGGGAGTTCCCCGCACGCCTGCGGCTGCACCGGCCGCCGGACGACGGCGTGCGCATCGAGGTGGAGGACGCCTCCCCGATCCCGCCGGTGCTCAAGCCGTCGTCACCGCACTCCGCGCGGGGGCGCGGTCTCGTGCTGGTCGACCAGCTGGCGCGGGAGTGGGGCGTGGCGGAGCAGACGCCCGGCAAGTCCGTCTGGGCGGTCGTGCCCTGCACGGGCGGTGCGTGAGAGGGGTCACCGCCGCCTGGGCGGCGGTACGGCCTTCAGCGCGGTGAACGCCTCCGCCTGGCTCGGGAAGAGCGCGAGCAGCGCGTCGACACCGGAGATCGCGAGCGGCATCAGCACCGTCCGCGCGCCCGCGACGATCGCGAGCGGCACCGCGGAGGCCTCGGCCTGCTGCCACACGGCGGCGAGCATGTTGACGCCGGCGGACCCGAAGAAGGTGACGGCGTTCAGGTCGACCACGACACCGGCGGGCAGCCCGCGCACGGCGTCGAGCGCCTGGAGAAGAGGTGAATCCGGGGTCATCCGGTCGACCTCGCCCACGACGGTCACGAGGGTGATCCCGTCGTGGTCGCTCGTGTGGGCGGTCAGGACCTGCACCGCTCCGTTGGACTGCTGGCTCACAGGCCCGCTCCCCTCGGCACACCGTGCGAAGCGCCGACACCAGCCGCTGCCCAACCCGGAGAACCTGTTGATGACCTCACATGAAATGAATCGGCGTTCAGAAACTCCTCCCACGCTATGCCCCTTCGGGGTGAGGCACAACCACGGGGTGGTGCATGTCTTCGCCCGTACGGGGTAACCGCACGTCATGACCGATCCGGTGAACCCCGAGGCCCCGCACTCCCCCGGCACGCCCGACCTGAACGACGTGGAGGAACCGCGCGTCCCGCAGGAGGCGCCCGCCAAGCAGGTGATCAACGACGAGGGCCCGCACGGCCAGGAACCGCCGGACTAGAGCCCGACGCCGCGCAGTTTGAGGTAGGCGAGCAACGGCTGGGAGTGGCTGTGCAGGTTGGCGACGGGGTACGCCTGCATCGCCAGGCCCGCCTCGGGCAGAGCCCAGGTGCTGCCGGGACGTTCGCTCTCCGGCGCGAGGTAGCAGTCGGGCCCGGACAGCGTTCCCGACCAGATCGACGGATAGGCGGTGGTGTGCGCGTGCAGGGTCATGCGCCGCCACTCGTCCCACGCCAGGTCCGGGTCGTGCTTCGCGGCCGCCCAGACCAGCGTCGCGTTCACCGAGAACCACACTTGTCCTTGCGCGCCAGGGGGAACCGGCCAGCGGTGGCGGGCGCCCAGCGGTGAGCCGGCCCGGCAGGTCTCGTCGATCGTGGTGAGCAACGCCCGCGCCTGCTCCGGGGTCGCGGCGCCGCAGAGGATCGCCCACGGCTGCACTTCCAGCCACAGGTCCTCCTCGCCCACCACGCCGCCGCCGGGGGCGTGGGCCCGGCGGAACCACCGGCCGTTCCACTCCCCCGCCACGCGGTCGCGCAGGTCCGCCGCCCGTGCGCGGGCCTCGGCGGCGGTGGTCTCGTCGCCGAGCTGGTCCGCCAGGGTCGCGTAGACCGGCAGGACCCAGGCGGCCATCGCCGAGTTCAGCACGGACTCGCCGCGCGCGACCATGAGCTCTCCGTCCACTCCGGACTCGGTGACGGCGAGGTCGTTCCAGTCGGCGTTCAGGATGCGCACGTGACCGTTCTCGCCCACGCCCACCTCGTCGGCGAAGAAGCGGAACTGGCGCCGCAGGTTCTCCGCCAGCGCGACGGGCTCGGCGCCGTGGCACGGGTGGTACGGCACCGGTTCGGCGAACGCGGCCAGGTCGCCGGTGGCCGCGGCGTACTCGGCCGCGAGCCAGAGCGCCCACAGGTTCTGGTCGGACGGGCGGAAGTGCGCCGTCCAGGGCTGCTTGCGGCCGTCGAGCGCGTACGGCAGGTCGCCGTCGGGACTGCCCCAGGCGCAGGTGTTGCGCAGCACCGAGAGCGCGAGGTCCGGTTCGAGGTGGACGAGCGGGAGGGCGTGCTGCAGCGGGTCGCGCGCGGCGCCGTTGAAACCGTGCCGGAACGAGTAGGCGGAGCCCTGGTTCAGCGTGTGGCCGCCGAGCACGCCGTCGGCGCAGGCCCCGCCGGTGAGCAGGGCCGCGTGCCACGGGATCTCGGTGGCCGCCTCGGGGGCGTGGGCGACGGAGGCGGACGGGAGGCGCCTCCTCACCGCGTCGAGGCTGTGGTCGTAGGTCGCCGGGTCGGCCGTGCCGTCGAGGAACCCGAACCGGAACCACAGCGTCGCCCGGCCTCCCGGCGGCAGGTCCAGCGGCGCGGAGACGACGAGCGGGCCACCGGTGGTCCCGACCCGCTCGCCGCCGCACTCCTCCAGCGCCACCACGGGGGTGCTGGGCGCGTCGGTGTCGCGGGCGGGCCCGAACTCCAAGTCCACCAGGCGGTGCCGGACCACCCACTCCTCGCTCCACGCGCCGCGCAGCGCGTCCCCGGAGTCGTTGACCACGTCGACCCTGATCAGCACCCACGGCACCGCGCCCTCGGGGCACAGCACCGTCCGCCGGGCCCCGGTGTCCTCATCGGACACCGAGAGCCGGTAGAAGGTCGGGCCGATGAGCGGCATCGCGTCCTCGGTGGACAACGCGCCCATGCGGCCGATGCCGGTGTTCTCGGCGATCCAGCGGGAGTCGACGTGCTCGTCCCACACGCCGACGAGCCCGTCGGAGCCGACCGCGAGCGTGAGGCGGCGGTTGCCGACGTGCACCCGGTGCCGGGTCGACGGCGGGTCGAGGACCGGGTCCCACGGCCGGGGGCCCGCCCGGTAGGAGAACGCGGGCAGGCCCTCGGCTGTCGTCCACTCCCCGAACGCGCTCACGGGAGAAGCGTCGCGGCATCTCCCGCGCGGCACCAGGTCCGTTCAGCGCCAGACTCAGTGCCGCGCCAGGCCGTTCAGCGGCAGAACCGTCCAGCACCAAGCCGCTCAGCGCCACGCCGTTCAGCACCAGAACTGTCCAGCGCCAGACCACTCAGCGCCAGAACCTCTTGCGCCGTTCCGGCGCCGCGGGCTCCCCGGCGAACTCCGCCAGCACCTTCCGGGCGCGCGCCCACAGCTCGTCGACGTCGCCGCCCGCGGTGATGTCCCGCACGAGCCCGTGCAGGGCGTCGTAGCCCTGGCCCTGCCGGCCGGCGACGAGGATGCCGAGCCTGCTGGCGAGGTCGGCGAGCAGGTCGCGGCGCTCCCACGCGGGCCGGGCGGCCGCCTCGTCCAGGCGGCGCACCTCGACCGCCGCGATCGCGCGCAGCTCCGCCGGATCGCCGGCGGCCGGGGCGGGTGCGGAGGGACGCATCCACGTCGGCGCCGGACCCGGCATGCCACCCGCGCGTCCCGCGGACTGCGGCGCGGGCGGGGGCGACGGTGCGCCCACCGCGTCGTGCGCCCCGCCGAAGCGCGACCTCGCCATGCCACCGGGTGCGAAGCCGCCCGGAGCGAGCCCGCCCGCCGCGCCGATCACGGGTGCGGCGGCCATCGGGGCGCCGGCGAAGATCGGTGCGGCGAACTCCCAGCCGGAGGGCTGCTCGACCGGCTGCACCACGCGGTGCACCTCGCCGTCGGACACCACCCGGTCGTCGACCGCGACGAACGCCGTGAAGCGGCACAGCACGCCGTGCTCCAGCGAGATCCGCACGATCTCCTGCTCCACCGCGCGGTCACCGGTCGCGTACCGGTCCTCCAGGTCGCGCAGCGCGGCACGGGCCCACTGCGCGCGCACGGCGGGCTCGGCGTGCCGGTGCACGACCAGGCTCTCCTGCCACTCGGCGCCGTCCCTGCTGCGGCCGCGCACCGCGACCGTCTCGGGCACCGCGCCGCTGTACCGGCCGAACGCCACCAGCGGCACGCCGGGGTAGATCGCCGCCGGCTGCTTCGGCAGGTCCGATCCGGGTGTCACGACCACGTCGGTGACCAGCGGGGCACCGATCCGGCGCTGGATGTGCGCCATCGCCTCGTCGAGCCGGTCCTCGCTCTCGACGAGCTCGCACCGGCCGGCGCCGGCGGCGGCCAGCCTGCCGAGGAAGCCCGCGTTGACGGCGGTGTCGATGCCGACGGTGTGCACCCTCGTGCGGTTCACCAGCGGTGCGATGTCGCGCAGGATCTGGTCCTCGTTGCCGACCTGCCCGTCCGTGACCAGCACGAGGACGGGGTCGCGCTCCTCGGGCGCCCGCGCGAGCAGGGTCAGGCCCTCGCGGATCGGCTCGAACATCTCGGTGCCGCCGCGCGCGTGGACCTTCGCCAGGTGCTCGACGGCGCGGAAGCGGTGCCGGTCGGTGCCCGCCACCAGCCCATCGCCGAGGTCGGGGCGGTCCACCCGGTCGTCGAAGGTGAGCACCGAGAACGAGTCGTCCGAGGTCAGCGTGTCGACGATGCGGGCGGCGGCACGGCGGGCCGCGACCATCTTCCAGCCGGACATGCTGCCGGAGCGGTCGAGCAGCAGCACGACGTCGCGCGGGCGCACCGGGGCGTCGAGGTCCGGCGGCAGCACGGTGACCTGGTAGGTGCCGCCGTCGCCGTTCTCGTCGGGCACGCACACGGCCGCGGAGCTCGCGCCCGCGTAGGCCAGGCGCAGCACGAAGTCGCGGTCGACCCGCTCCCCCGGAGCGACCGTGACCGAGTTCCCCTCGGTCCGCACGGTGTGCAGGCTCGACCGGACCTCGCCGAGCTCCAGGCCGGCCGGGTCGATCTCCACGCCGATCGTGAGACGCACGGGGTTCGGGAAGCCGGGCAGCAGCACCGGCGGCGTGATGCGGGAGGCGTCCGGCACCACGTCCGTGTCGTCGGCGTGCCCGTCGCCGACCGGCGGTCCCTCGAGCGGCGTGCCCGGGATGTACCGCGGGGCCACGACCAGCGGGAACCGGAACGTGGCCGCGCCGTCCTCGAACACCAGCGGGCCGACGAGGGTCAGCTCGACGGCGACGTGCTCGCCCGGCTGGACGTTGCCGACGCGCATGGTGAAGACGTCGGGCCGTTCCTCCTCGACGATCGACGCCCTCCGGCCGGCGGCGATCGCGTCGTCGTAGGCCTGCCGCGCGGCGCCGCGTTCCTGCAGCTCGGCCTCGACCGTGCGGTCGGCGGCCGTCATCTTCATGCCGGTGACGGCGGCGCGGTCGGGCAGCGGGAAGACGTAGGTGGCCTCGAGGGCCGTGTCGTGGGTGTTCACGAACCCGGTCGTCAGCACGGTCCTGCCGACGAGACCGGTCACCGCCGCGCGGACGTCGAGGCGTTCCAGGGGCAGGTTGCCGCGTTCGGTCTTCAACGCGCCGATGCCCGCGTCCTCGGTCGTCCAGCCGATGCGGTCCCCCTCGGCGGCCTTCATCGGGGCGACGGAGATGGTCATGACGGTTCCCTTTCGTTCGTGAGCAGCCCACGGGCGGCGAGCAGGTCGAGCAGCGGCTGCGCGGCGGCCGCGATGTCCGCCACGTCGGTGGCGGTGGGCGTGCCCGGCACCAGCACGACGGCGCCCCCGCCGAGCGCGACGCCGTGCAGCGCGACCGCGGGTTCGCCCGTCCTCGGCGCCGGCGCCGCGACGGGCTCGGCCCAGAAGCGCGGCCGCACCGGCTGCGGCGACGGAGCGTCACCGGGGTCGAGCAGGTCCTCCGGCACGCGGGCGAGGGCGGCGAGCGTCGTGTCGTCGGCGCCCGCGAGCTCGGCCTGGACGCCGGCGAGCGTCCTGCCCTGCGCCTGCAGCCGCTTCACGGCCACGAGCTGGAGCAGGTGGCGCCGCTCGTACAACGCGGTCCGCCCGCGCATCGCCGACGGTCTGTCCACCAGGCCCGTCGTCGCGTACCAGCGGACGGCCCGCCGGTCGGGAACGTCCCGGACCCGCCCGTTGGGCGCGCCGGGGTACTCCGCCGCCAGCGCGGCGGAGACGCGGTCCAGCAACTCGTCGAGCGTCCACACCCCTCGATACTGACACTGCAACCGTGACAGTGTCAACGTCTTCGGGCGATGACCTTCACGCGCCGTAGCGGAGGTAGTGTTCCGCCGGGTTCCGCGTGCCCCCTGCACATCCACCCTGAGGACGGAGAGCACGAGTGACCACGGACGAGGTCGGCCAGATCACCGGCCACGACGCCGCTTTGACCCGCTTGAAGACGCACAAGGAGCGCGTCCTGTACGCGCTGGAGCACCTGCCGCGCGGCTGCACCGTGGAAGACGTGCGCCGCTGGCTGAGCAAGCAGGGCCAGCTCGTCCCCAGCAGGTCCCACGCCGCGCCGATCGTGAACGACTGGCGCGCCCGCAACGGCGTCACCGACACCTCGGGCCACGTCCTGCTGACGCCGGAGCTGCTGGCGAAGCTCGACGAGGTGGACAGGGGCGTGGCCGCGAAGGCGGCGCCGGTCGCCGTCGAGGCGCCCACCGTGGTCCTGAAGCCCGTCGGCGCGCCCCCGGTCGACGTCCCTGCGCGGGAAGCCGTTCCGGACGAGGCCCCGGCTCCCGCCGACGCGCCCAAGCCCCACGGCGCGGCCGGCTTCTACGCCGTCGCCCTGCTGAGCATCGGCGTCAGCGTCGACACCTCGTGGCGGTTCTTCGAGCAGCGCCTCGGCATCTCCGACACCTGGGAGCGGGTGGCGCTGTTCTCCGTCATGGAGGCGGCACTGGTCGCGTGCGGCTGGGCGATGCGCGGCGGCGTGCGGCAGAACGGCCGCCCCGGTCCCGCCCGGCTCGTGGCGTGGGCGCTGACGGCGTTCGCCGCGTTCGCCGCCCTGAGCCTGTCCGGCCCGGTCGCCGGCACCGCCCGCGTGCTGCTCGGGCCGGTGCTCGGCCTGGTGATGCTGCACCTCGCGCTCGGCATCGAGATCCGCGCCGCCCGCCGGCGCACGACCACGTGGGCGCGCGTCGGCCGTGAGCTGCGCGAACGCCTGCTCTCGCTGCTCGGGCTCGGCGACGACCACCGCGACGCCCTGGCCCGCACCCGCGACCGGGCGGCGTTGCGCGCCGCCAAGCTCGCGATCGCGAGCAGGTGGACCCCGTGGCGCAAGGCCCGCCTGCGCAAGGCGCTGCACGCCTCGCACGTCGCGCACGACCCCGCCCAGCGCGACCGGATGCTGCGCGAGCTCGGTGTGCTCCAGCACGCCGACAAGCTCGCCGAGACCACTCAGCCCGCGCCGTGGTGACACCGGCCTTCACCTCCGACGCAGCCCTGGTGCCGCAGATCGCGGAGCTGGTGAACCGGGTCTGCGCCGAGGCCGAGAAGGGCCTGTGGGCGAGCGGCAGCCGGACCAGCGAGGCCGAGGTCGCGGACCTCGTCCGGGCCGGGGAGATCGCTGTCGTCACCTCCGGCGCACGCGTCGTCGGCGCCGTGCGGGTCCACCGGCTCGAGGACGGCCTGGGCGAGTTCGGCATGCTGGTCGCCGCCCCGCAGGACCGCGGAACGGGCATCGGCCGGGACCTGGTGGCGTTCGCCGAGAACTGGACGCGCGAGCAGGGCCTGCCGCGCATGCAGCTCGAGCTGCTGGTGCCGCAGGGCTGGGAGCACCCGGTCAGGTAGTTCCTGCGCGGCTGGTACACCCGCATCGGCTACCGGGTGGTCCGCAAGGCGGACTTCGCCGCCGACCACCCGGCACTCGTGCCCCGCCTCGCCTGCCCGTGCGACTTCCTCGTCTTCCACAAGGACCTCGATCCCAGTGGTTGAACGCTTGACCGGTCCGGGAGCGGCTCGGGGTACGGTCCGCTCCTCAAGCCGAGCAAGAGGAGATCGACCGTGCGCCGTCGTCTGCGTGGCACCGCTGTTGCCGCGATCGCGTTGACCCTGGCGGTGAGCGCCTGCGCCAAGGACTCCGGTGGGGGCACCACCGGGTCGACCAACGCCGCCGGTGGCGGGTGCGAGTTCGCGACGCCGCCGACCGCCCCCGCCACGTCGAGCACGAGCGCCGCGAACGGCGAGCGGGTCGACGGCAGCGCGTTGAAGATCGGGCTGGCCTACGACATCGGCGGCCGCGGCGACGCGTCGTTCAACGACCTCGCCGCCGCCGGGTTCGACCAGGCGATCAAGGACATGGGCGTCAAGAAGGAGAACACCCGCGAGCTCTCCGCCGCCCCGAACGAGGACGAGACGGCGAAGCAGACCCGGCTGCGCCAGCTCGCGTCCGAGGGCTTCAACCCGATCGTCGGCGTCGGCTTCGCCTACACCGAGTCGCTGAAGGTCGTGGCGCCGGAGTTCCCGAACGTCAAGTTCGGCCTGGTCGACTCGGCGGTCGAGGGCGCGGCCAACGTGACGCCGCTCGTCTTCGCCGAGCAGGAGGGCGCGTTCCTCGCGGGCGTCGTCGCCGCCTACCAGAGCAAGAAGTGCCACGTGGGCTTCGTCGGCGGCGTGGACATCCCGCTGATCCAGAAGTTCGAGGCGGGCTACGCGCAGGGCGCGAAGACCGCGGCGCCGAAGGTCCAGGTCGACAAGAAGTACATCACCCCGGCCGGCGACTTCACCGGGTTCCAGGACCCGCCCAAGGGCCAGGAGGCCGCGAAGGGCCTGATCGACAAGGGCGCGGACGTCGTCTACCCGGCGGCGGGCGCTTCGGGCCTCGGCGTGTTCGCCGCCGTGAAGCAGGCGGGCGTGCTGGCGATCGGCTGCGACGCCGACCAGTACAACCAGCCGGCGGTCGCGGCCAACAAGGACGTCATCGTCGCGTCCAGCCTCAAGCGCGTCGACGTGGCCGTGTACGACTTCTTCCGCGCTGCCGCGAAGAACGACCTCTCGTCGCTGCCGAAGGTGTTCGACCTCAAGTCCGACGGCGTCGGGTACGCGACGTCCGGCGGCAAGGTGGACGCGAAGCTGCAGGGCATCCTCGAGGGCTACAAGGCGCAGATCATCGAGGGCAAGATCAAGGTCGCCGACAAGGTCTAGAACC
>NZ_JBHXCW010000186.1:0-15738 GCF_042725365.1 Lentzea sp. NPDC060358
CGATGCCCACCCCGAGGAACCGCTCCACGAGCCACAGCGCGACGTCCAGGCCCGACGTGATCCCGCCGCCGGTGATCAGGTCGCCGTCGTCGACCACGCGCGCGTCGACGACCGTCGCGCCCTGCGCGGCGAGGTCCGCCTTCGCGGCGTGGTGCGTGGTCGCGTTGCGGCCCTTGGTGATGCCCGCGGCGGACAACGCCATCGTGCCCGTGCAGATGCCGACGGGCAGCGCCTCGGCCGCCGCCAGCCCGGCGAGGAAGTCAGCGTCCCGCATGACCTTCCGCACGCCGGACCCGTCATCGCGGTTGTAGCCGCCGCCGGGCACCACGACCACGTCGGCGCCGTGCGCGGACCAGCCGTGCGCGACCTCGATCTCCGTGCCGAAGGCGCACCGGATCCTGCCCGGCTCACCGGTCGTCACGAGCGTCGTCTCGATCGCGCCGCCGGACGCCCTGCCCGCCTGCCCGAGCACCTCGACGGGGGCGACGAAGTCCATCTCCTCGACCCCGTCGAACACCACGACCCGCACGCGCAGCGGACTGTCCGCCGAAGCGTGAAATCCCTGTTCCACCAGTACTTCCCCATGTCCCTTCGAGCGTTGCGACGGGTGTCAGCGTAGGTCTCCCCGCCGCGCGGGGACCACCAGCACCACCGACAGCAGGACGACCAGCCCCAGCGTCAGCACGTTGAGCACCCGGTCCCGCGGCTCGTACACGTGCAGCATCGTCAGGTGATAGGCGAAATGCAGCACGTTGAACGTCAGCAGCGCCGCCCCTGCCAGCCGCACCACGACCTGCCGGCGCACGTGCGCGAGCGCGACCAGGCTCAGCACCGCGAACGACAGGTAGGCCGCGCCGACGTCCTTGGCCAGGTGCTCGTTGAAGGGACCGAGCTGCGGCAGCCACCGCAACCCGAAGCCGGGGAAGGTCGCATACCAGGACGCGGTGGCGAAGCAGGCGTAGATCCCCACGTAGGCCGACGTGAGTCCGAGGACGGCGAGGCAGATCCGGTCCAGAAGCAGTTTCATGTCCCGTGGACGAGAGCGCCCGCGCGTTCGTGACGGTCAGGACCGGCCGAGCGGCTGTGACGCGCGGCGCAGCGCCGGTGACACCCACGCCAGCGCCACCCCGGACGCCAGCACCGCCAGCCCGGCGGCGAGCCCGGCCCGCGGGTCGCCGGCGGCCACCGACACCACACCGCCGAGCACCGCCCCGAGCGGCTGCCCGAGGCCCCACGCGAGCATCCGGCCCGTCGTGTTCACCCGCGACTGCAGGTCCTCCGGGCACACCTGCTGGCGGTAGGTGATGCCGTTGATGACGACGGTCGCCCCCGCCACACCCCAGTAAACGGCCGCCGCGCACACCACGAGCCAATGGCCGCTCACCACCACCAGCACCCCGCCGAGCAACGACAGCGGCAACGCCCACAACGACACCCTCGCGTTGCCCCACCTCCGGGTGAGCCGCGGCAGCAGCCGCGACGCGACGACCGCGCCCACGCCCCAGCAGCTGAACAACGCGGCCAGCCGCAGGTCGCCGCTCGGCGCCACCCCCAGCACCCGGTCGGCGAACGGCACCAGCACCGCCACCCACGCCCCGCTCGCGACCGAGTGGGTCGCGCCGACCAGCGTCAACGTGCGGATCACCGGCTCGTCCCAGAGGAACCGCAGGCCCTCGCGCACGTCGGCGACGAGCTCACCGGCCCCCTGCACGGGCCGCGGGGTCGCCAGGCTGCGCGTGATCGCCCGCAGCAGCAACGCCGAGCCGACCCCGGTCAGCGCGTTCACCGCCAGCAGCGCGGCCGGGGCGGCGACCGCCACGAGCAGCCCGGTCAGCCCGGGCACGACGAGCTCCAGCACCGTCGTGCGCCCGTAGAGCCGGGCGTAGGCGACGGTCAGCTGGTCCTTGCCGACCAGGGCGGGCAACGCCCCGAAGTTGGCCGCGTCGAAGAACACGAACGCCGTCTGCGTCACGAACGCCACCACCACGACCTGCGGCGCCGTCAGCACGCCCGCCAGCCACGCGAGCGGCACGGTCAGCAGCACCCCGGCGACGGTGAAGTCGAGGGCGACCATCATCCGCCGCCGGTCGAGCCGGTCCGCGAGCGCACCGGCGAGCAGGCCGAAGACCAGGTAGGGCAGCGCCTCCGCCGCCGTGACGGCCGACGTCCACCCCGCGGACCCGGTGAGCTGGTAGACGAGCACGGGCAGGGTCACCGCGGAGATCACCGCGCCGAGGACCGACAGCGTCCGCGCGTTCAGGTATCTCGCGAAGTCGCGGCCGGACGCGCCGCGCTGCTCGGTGTCCCCCATGTCGTCAGCGTAGGCGCGGACCGGTGGCGGCGGACCGGCGACTGCACCGGTGGGCAATCTATTTTGGTCAACACTGAAACAACAGGGAAGAACGCGGCTGAGCCGGGTGCAGGGGGCTCAGCCGCGTCCGGGTCCTCTCGGGTCAGGTCAGCACGCGAGCAGCGAGCAGGCCTTCGCGGACGACCAGTCGGTGTACATCCGGATCGCGCCGACCGGCGTGTACTTCGCCTTCGCCTTGTTGGTCAAGGGGAACAGCGACAGCAGTGCGTAGGTCGAGCAGTGCACCACCTTCGACTCACCGGGCTGCAGCGCGAACGGCCCGGTCTGGCAGGACGGTTCGAAGTCGTCGACCACGTACGCGTCCGTGATGGCGATCGGGCCGTTGTTGGTGACGGTGACGCGCCAGTACGCGGTCGCGAACAGCACGCCGAGCACGCCCACGGGCGCTTGCTTCGCCCACGGTCCGGCGCCGCCCGCCTTGCAGTTCGACGGCGTGTAGGAACCGCAGATCTCCTTGTTCACCACCACGTTCGGCAGGCACTCCGAGCCCGGTGCCACCTGGCGGGTCACCGTGTTGGACGTGAGGGTGCCCGTCTGGTCCATTGCACCCGCGGTGTTGGCGATCGAGGTGACGGGGCAGTCGGCGGAGATGGTGGTGCGGAAGCACATCTGCGGCGGGTCGCCGCTGAACTCCACGACCAGCGACGGCTGGTTGCCGCCGGTGAAGTCGGAGGTGTTGTTCAGCACCAGCGACGCCGTGACGGTCAGCGAGGTCGCGGAGGCGCCGCTCAGGTCGACCGTGCCGTCGGGGGCGAAACCCGTGGTGGGCACGGGGTTTCCGCCCTGGTCGACGACCGTGACGGTGGACGCGCCGAGGTTCACGTTCGCCGGGGTGAGGCCGATGAGGCGGGCCTTGGCGAACGTCGTCGCGTGGGGTTTGCCGTCGCAGTAGAACTGACCGGGGGTGAGCGACACGGAGGCGCCGCTGCGCACGCAGGGCGACGCCCCCGTGTCAGGATCCATCGAGAACAGCACGCCCGCGTCGCCCAGGCCGATGAGGCAGCCGGTCGGCGCGTCGTAGGCGTAGCCGTAGTCCCTCGTCACGCCGTTGTTGGCGCTGGGGTGCGTGATCCGCGCCGGCACCCCGGCGCACGACGCGCCGGTGCTCCAGTCGTGGCACACCGCGGCGCCCTGGTAGGGGCCGCCCCAGATGGCGAAGTAGCTCCGCACGCGGTCGCCGGTGCGGACCACCTCCGGGTTGAACACCAGGACGCCGTTCTCCAGCCCGGCCGGGGAGACCGGCGCGGGCAACGGCGACCCGTCGACCGCGTAGCAGGTGGTGCCGTTGACCCCGGTCGAGCTGACGCAGACACCGGCCTCCGCCCCCGTCGTGCCGTAGGCGGTGTAGGCGTTGTAGGTGTAGTTGCCGAACGGTCCCGCCGGTTTCGCGGTGGCCCAGCCGGCGCACGCGGTCGCGGTGGCCGGGTCGAAGCAGCCGAGCGTGGGCGTGGTGCCGCTGGGCGTGGACGACGACGCGAACAGCTTGCCCGCCGCGACGGTCAGCGCTCCGAGGTAGTACCCGCCGTTGTTGCTCAGCGGCACGATCGGCGCGTACGGCTGGCCGGCGCACGCGCTCTGCGAGGAGATCGTCCAGCACAGCACGTGGCCGGAAGTGGCGACGCCGTAGGCGTTCCCGCCGATCTGGACGAGGCCCGCCATCTCGAACGTCTGCCCGCTGCGGTTCATCAGCGGCCAGTAGCCGCAGTTGCCGGGCGCGGCGAGGTCGAGGCAGCCGACGCCGATCGAGGTCGCCGTGGTCGCCGAGTAGTACACGCGCGCCGGGTTCTCCGGGTCGCGGACGTACTGGGGTTCCAGCGGGCTCTGGACGTCGCCGGCGCCCCCGAACGGTCCCGGTGTGGTGCTGAGCGTCTTCGGCCACGGGCCGCCCGCGCAGAGGGTGTTGGTGGCGATGTCGGTGCACACCAGCTTCGGGGTCGCGGGAGCCGCGTGGTGGTAGACGTTCCACGCCTGCAGGCGTCCGTCGGGGGTGCGGTGCAGGATCGGGGTGAAGCCGTCCCCGCCGGTGGAGCTCGCGCTCGGCTGGACGGGCGGCGTGAGCAGGTTGGCGCGGGCGGTGCCGCTGTTGCGCACGTCCGGGTGGGTGGCGGTGAGCGTCGGGCCCTCCGTGCCGGTCCAGCCCGGCGGCACCTGCAGCGAGCCGGGCACCAGGGTCTGCCCGGCGCCGACGGTGTCGGTGATGGTCGCGGGGCCGTTGGCACCGCTGGAGTAGGACACGACCCAGGTGGGCGTGTCTCCGTGGGAGGCGGGGTCGGACACGCCCTGCACGGACTTGGTGAGCGAGGAGGCGAGTGGCTGGGCGGCTACGGGGGCGGCGGCGGTGAGTGCGCTGCCCGCGAGCACGGTCGCCAGCGCCACGGCCGGCAAACGTCTTCGCACGAGCAGATCCCTTCGGCGGTGGGATTCGGTAACCAGGGCGCTGACGCTAAGCACCAGGCCAGGGCTCCACACGCCCCCTCACTCTCGTGAACACGATGTCTGCCCCATCAGACCAGCGCGCCGCGGCGGCACAGGTGGTCCGGCAGGTGCTTTCCACATCGGACACGAATGGAAGTTCACCTGAACGCCCGCTGAGATGCCCATTAGACAATCCAATGGCCGCACCACCAAGATGTGCGCGTGGCCCTCGATGCCGAAGCCCGGTCGATCGTCCTCCGCCGCTACTCCCAGCACGTGGTCGAGCTCGTGCTGCTGACGATCGCCTCCGTGCTGAGCCTCGTGCCGGGGTTCTTCCTGGCCCTGCTGCTGGTCAGGATCGGCCTGCCGCCGGAGCGCTTCGCCCTCGTCGCCGTCGGCTCGATGGCGGTGGTGTCGCTGCTCGGGGTGGTGTGGATCGAGATCTGGTACCCGTACCGGCACGGCGGGTCGACACCGGCGATGCGGTGGTTCGGCATCCGGATCACGACGCTGCGCGGCGGCGAACCGTCCTTGAAGGACTACTTCGTGCGCTGGCTGCTGATGGTCGTGGACGGCCTGTTCCTGGGCGTGGTCGGGGCCGTGCTGATCGCGCTGACGCCACGCAACCAGCGGCTCGGCGACATGGTCGCGGGCACGGTCGTCGTCCGCCGGATCACCTGAGCAGGCCGTTGCGCCACGCCCAGATCGCGGTCTCGGTGCGGTTGCGGGCACCGATCTTCTCCTGCACGTGCGCGAGGTGCGACTTCACCGTCGACAGCGAGATGCGCAGGCGGTCGGCGATCTCGGAGTTCGTCCAGCCCCTGCCCACCGCCAGCACGACGTCGAGCTCGCGCCCGGTGAGCGGGCTGTCCGGCTGCTCCCGGCCGGTGCCGCCGGTGAAGTGCGCGAGCAGCCGCACCGTGACCGCGGGCGAGACCAGCGCCTCTCCCCTGACCGCGGCGTGCACCGCCTCGACGAGCAGCCGCGGCCGGGCGTCCTTGAGCAGGAACCCGCACGCGCCGGCGAGCAGCGCGGCGTAGACGTTCTCGTCGACGTCGTAGGTCGTCACCACGAGCACCCGCAACGGGTCCTCGACGCCCGGCCCGGCCAGCAGCTCGGTCGCGCGCAGCCCGTCGAGCTTCGGCATCCGGATGTCCATCAGCGTCACGTCGGGGCGCAGCTGCCTGGCCAGCCGCACGGCCGCCTCGCCGTCGGCGGCCTCGCTGATCACGGTGATGCCCGGTTCGGCGTCGAGGATCAACCGGAAGCCGGTGCGCACCAGGGTCTGGTCGTCGGCGATCAGCACGCGGATCGTCATCAGATGCCCCTCGGCAGTGCGTCGAAGTCGAGCGGCAGTCGCGCGGTGACCCGCCAGCCACCGTCCCCGTGCGGGCCCGCGGTCAGCTGCCCGCCCAGTGCCTCCATCCGCTCCCGCATGCCGATGATGCCGTGCCCGCCTTCCGCGGCGGGCCCGGCCGCGCCGTCGTTGTCGATCTCGAGGACGAGCTCGTCGCCCTCGGCCCTGGCCGCGACGCGGGCCGCACCGGTCCGCGCGTGGCGGCGGGTGTTGGTGAGCGCCTCCAGCAGCACCCGGTGCAGCGCGACGGAGACCTGCGCCGGCAGCGCGAGCGTGTCGACGTCGTCGGACATCCGCACGGACGCGTCCTCCCCCACCGCCGCGCGCACGACGTCGCCCAGCACGAGGCTCGGCGACGGCAGCGGTTCGTCGCTGCGCAGCACGCCGACGAGGCCGCGGGTGGCCGTCAGGGCCTCCGCCGCCGCCTGTTCGATCTGGTCGTAGAAGTCGAGGGGGTCCTGCGGCGGCGCGGCCGGGTTCTCCGCGAGTGCCTGGGCCGCACGGGTCCTGACCACGATGCCGGTGACGTGGTGCGCCACCAGGTCGTGCAGGTCCCTCGCGAGCTGGAGCCGGTCCTCGGTGCGGATGCGGTCGAGCTCGCGCCGGTGCCGGGCGTCGGCGTCGCGCAGGATGAGGCCCAGCGCGACCGCCCCGCCCCACGCCAGCGCGGCGGCCACGGGGAACAGCGCGGCCGGGAAGTCCAGGCCGTAGCGGACGATCGGCGCGAGCACGACGGCGGCGCAGGCGGCGACGGCGAGCACCGCCGCCCGCACCGGGGGCAGCCGGCGGCACCCCGCGGCGGCCACCAGGAGCAGCGCCAGCACCTCCGTCACCGGCGGCTGCGCCGGGACGCGGTCCACGAGTCCCGCCGCGGCGGTGCCGAGCAGCGAGAGGACCACGACCGCGCCGCCGAGCAGCCCGACCCGGCGCGGGAACCTGCGGCGCAGCACGGCGAGGACCGCCGTGGCCTCGCCCGAGTACGGGACGACCAGGGCGAGCAGCGGTCCCAGCACCCCTCGGGGCTGGTCCGCGCCGGTCGCGAGCACCGCGTCCACCGCGACCGCGACGACCAGCGCCACGACCTCGGCCACGAACACGCCGCGCCGCGCCGTCGTTCCCCCTGCGGTCATGCGCGCATTCTCCGCTACCGCGCCTGCTTGACGGTCGCGAAGTACGCGTTGGACGCCGGGAGCCAGCTCGCCACCACCGCCAGCGCGGCCACCAGCGCGCCGCCGTACGCGGGCAGCGTCGCCGACCCCTCGCCGACGAAGAGGCTCCCCACCTGCAAGACGGTGAACACGGTCAGCAGGACCCGGGCCCAGTTGCGCCCGGACCGGACCTTGAACGCGAGCCACAGCTGCACCAGCGCGATCACCAGCGCGATGCCGGCGAACGTGTACTGCGTGACGGTGGCGGCGCTCTGGAGCTGGTCCTCGGTCATCTGCGTGCCCGAGGCCCGCAACGCGTCGACGAGCTCGTCGTGCGTGCCGACCAGGACACCGATGGACGTCACCGCGAACACGCACGACACGAGGAACCCCGCGAACGCGGCGTTGACGGTGGCCGGCGGCAGGGCCCTACCCGTTGAAGTAGTCATGATCACGACCATAGGACCAGGTCAGAGCGGGTGCGAAAGCCGCGGGACACATCTCGTACTTTTGGCCGAGAGCCCGGTTGCGGGGGTGCGGTGGCACCGCCACGATGCCGGGCTCCCCGGCCGGGAGGATCACTTGGTGAGCGACACGCGGGTGAAGTCCACCGGGACGTCGAGCGCCACGTTGATGTAGTTGGTGAACACGTTCAGCGCCACGTGGGCCACGGTCTCGACGATCTCCTCCTGGGTCAAGCCCGCGTCGCGCGCGGCCTGGACGTCGGAGTCGGCGACCTGGCCGCGCTTCTCGACGAGGGTGGTGGCCAGCGTCAGGACGGCGGCGGTGCGCGGGTCGTCGGACTTGCCGCTCTGCGCGTTGCTCATCTCCTCGGCCGTGGCACCGGCCTTCTTGCCGAGCATGGTGTGCGCGGACAGGCAGTAGTCGCACCGGTTCTGGTCCGCGACGGCCACCGCGATCTGCTCACCGATCTTGGCGCCGAGCGCGCCGCCGCCGAGTGCGCCGAACTGGGCCCACATGCTCTTGAGCGCGGCGGGCGAGTGGGCGACGGCCTTGAACATGTTCGGCACGAGGCCGAAGGCGCCCTTGATCTGCGCGAGGGTCTCGGCGCGCTCGTCGGTGATCTGGTCGGGGCTGGTGAGGTCGATGCGGGACATGGTGGTTCTCTTCTTTCCTCTGGTGATGGGGTGGTGCGGGTTCAGGAGCAGGTGCCGTCGAGCGAGCACGCGCCGGCGAGGGCGGTGTCGTCGATCTCGTCGGCCGGCGAGGGTGCCGTGCCGTCCAGCAGCCTGGTGACGGCGGAGGCGAGTGCCATGTCGTCGAGGGGGCCGAACTTCTGGGCGCGCAGCGTGCCGTCGCGGTCGATGAGCACCGTGGTGGGCGTGCCCTGCATGCGGTAGCGGCTGAACGTGACGGGCGCCGGGTTCTCGTCCTGCGCGGCGTCGACGCCCACCGGGAAGGTGATGCGGTACTCGTGCAGGAACGCCCGCAGGCTCACCGGGGTCATCGCCTTGTGGTGCTCGAACACCGTGTGCAGGCCGATGACGGCGAGGTCGTCGCCGAACGTCCGCGCGAGGCGCGTGGCCTGCGGGAGGGAGTGGCTGACGCAGCCGGGGCACAGCATCTGGAACGCCTCGAGCACGACCACGCGGCCGCGCAGCGCACCGAGGTCGAGCGGATCGCTGTTGAACCAGGCCGTCGTCTCCCACGGCGGTGCGGCCCGCAGCAGGCCGCTCGGCGGGGACAGGAGCAGGCTCACGACGTCACCACGCCCGGCCGGCGTAGGGCTGCGACCACAGCGCGATCTGCAGCGTGACCGACTTGAACCAGGCCTGGTGCATCGCGTCGACCTCCTCCGGGCTGTGCCCGCCGGCGGCCAGGAACGGCCGGATCGTCGCGGTGATCGGGTAGATGAACGCGATCAGGTGGCGCAGCGGGATGTGCGGCACCGAGTCGGCGTGGTCGGTCCGGTTCTTGTACGGCTCGGTGTGCCGCAACGCGATCTCGTGCTGGTAGGCGAGCCACCGCTCGTCGTACGGGCGGGTGCAGGTGTCGATGATCCACCGGCCGAAGCGGGCCCGGACGCGGGCGAGGTAGTCGGTGATCGGGGCGCCGTCGGGGGTGGAGAAGTACGCCACCAGGTGCGGGTGGGCGCCGACGAAGCCGTACCAGACGTCGAGCACCTCCTCGATCTGTCCACTGAGGACTTCACCGGCGGTGCGCAGCGCCGCCTGGTCCTCGGGTCCGAAGAGGACGCTCGCGAGGATCCCGTCGAGGTCGGCGCGCGTGACGGGCGAGGGCGCGAGCTCCGGGTCGTCGTGGGTGTAGCCGGCTGGTGGGTGTTCGGGAGACGTCATCGCTCTTTCCTCCGACTTGTCGGGCCGCCGCGTGGACCTCTCGGCGGGGCACGACCCAGTCTGCCACAAACTAGGTAGGACTCCTACCAACTTTTACTCCGGGTGACCCACGTCTCAGCCTCGCGAGGCCGTACCATCGGCGGGGGAAGCACTCACGGGCGAGGCGGAACGCATGACTGACACCGACGGCACGGCCGATCTCGACCGCCGACTGGCCGACGCGCTCGAACGGCTCGGTCACGGAATGCGTTCACTGGCGCAGCGCACGGCGCGGGAGCACGGCCTGTCGCCGTTGCAGCAGCAGGCGGTGCTGGCCCTGGCCCAGCACCCGCAGGCGCGCCACGAGGTGGCCGCGCTCGCCGCGGAGTTCGACGTGACCACGCCGACGATGTCCGACGCCGTGACGGCACTGGAGCGCAAGGGCCTCGTCAGCCGCTCCCCCGGCTCGGACGGCCGCCGCAGGGTGCTGTCGCTGACCGGAACGGGTACCGAAGTCGCACGTGGACTGTCCTCTTGGGACGACCCGCTGACGTCGGCGCTCGCCGGGGTCTCCGAGGCCGACCGCGCGACCACGCTGCACACCCTGCTGAGGGTGATCGGGGACCTGCACCGCACGGGCGTGGTGAGCGTGACGCACATGTGCACGACGTGCCGGTTCTTCGGCAAGGACGAGCACCCCGACCCGGCCGTGCCGCACCACTGCCACCTGCTGCGCGCGCCGCTGCCGCTGGCGCAGCTGCGCACGGACTGCCCGGAGCACGAACCCGCGGACGCCCCGGCGCGGCGGAAGAAGCGCACGCCCGCGGTGTGAGGAGGGCCGGCGCCCCGGCTCGCGCCGCAACGCGCAACGGCGCGGACGCCCCGACTAGCGACGCAAGGGCTCAGCCGCGCAGGCGCCTTCGGCTCGCGACGCAGGGGCCAGCCGCGCGGACACCCGGCTCGCGACGCAAGGCTCAGCGGCGCAGGCACCCCGGCTCGCCGCACAAAGCCCAGCCGCGCAGGCACCCCGGCTCACGACGCAAGGCTCGGCCGCACCGACGCCCCCGACTCGCCACGCGAGGCCCAGCCGCGCAAGCACCCTGGCTCGCCACGCAAGGTCCAGCCGCACAGGCGCCCCGCCTCGCCATGCAAGACCCAGCCGCACAGGCGCCCCGGCTCGCCACGCAAGACCCAGCCGCGCAAGCACCCCGCCCCGCCACCCAAGACCCAGCCGCGCAGACACCTTCGCCCAACGCAGGGCCGCGGCACGACCCCGCTCAGCCGTGCAGACGCGCGCCCTGATCCTCCAGGTGGCCCTCCGCGCGGCGGCGCAGCCTCGTGGCCCACGACTCGGGCACCACGCCCTCGTGCCGCAGCAGGTGCAGGGCGCCCTCGGTGTCGTCGCGGTCGATGTTCACGATCCGGTGCACCTCGGCCGCGGTGATGCCGTGCAGGGGCTTGCGCGCCAGGACGAGCGCGTCGCCCGCGCCCACGTGGCCCGGCTTCAGCACGCGGCAGTAGAACCCGGTGCGGCCGGTGCGCTGGGTCCGCACGGCCATGTCGTCGACGCCGTGCCGTGCGGCGAGCTTGAAGCAGGGCCGGCGCGGCTGGCTCACCTGCAGCAGCACCGTGCCCACGGCGTAGACGGCGCCGATCAGCACGTCGCTCTCCAGCAACCCCGAGGTGGTCAGGTTCTCGCCGAACGCGGGCATCTCGAGCTCGCCGACCTCGTCCGCCCAGGCCGCGTAGTGCTCGCGCGGGTAGAGCAGGACGGCCTTGTCCGGCCCGCCGTGGTTCTCGCGGTCGCCCTGCTCGTCGCCCACCAGCCCGCCGAACCCGACGTCCACGCGTCCCAGCACGGGCGTCTTCGCGATCGCCGTGGGCACCTCGCGTCCCCGCCAGGACAACCGGCGCACTGTTCCCGTGGACACCGCGACCACGCTCGCGTCGCTCACCGGTTCACCACCCCGGCGGCGAAGGCGGCCCACCGTTCGAGGACCTGGACGCCGACGACCTCGACGGCGTCGACCTCGGCGAGGGTGATCTTGCGGTCCTCCGGCAGGTAGGGCGTGATCTCCCACAGCTCCTGCGCCCCGATCTCCACGTGGAACTGCAGCCCGTAGGCCGTCCCGCACCGGAAGGCCTGGTGCGCGTAGAGGTCCGACCGCGCCAGCAGCCGCGCGCCCTCGGGCAGGTCGAACGTGTCCCCGTGCCAGTGCACCACCGGGAGCGACGGCCCGAACGGCGAGAGCACCGGGTCGTCGGTCGCGGTGATCTCCACCGTGCCGGCGCCGATCTCCTCGACCGGGCCGCGGTGCACCCGCGCGCCGAGCGCGGCGGCGAGCAGCTGCGCGCCGAGGCAGACGCCGAGCACCGGCTTGCCGAGCCGCACGCAGTCCGCGATCAGCTCCCGTTCCCGCGCCAGGTGCGGGTGCTCGTGGTCGTCGAGCGCGCCCATCGGCCCGCCCATGACGACGAGCACGTCGAGCTGCGCGGCCGCGGGCAGGTCGTCACCGAGGTCGGCGCGGACCACGGACACCGTGCTCCCCACGGCGAACAGCGCCGGCGTGATGAGACCAGGCCCTTCGAACGGAACGTGCTGGATGACCACCGAGTGCACCGCAGACCCCTCGTTTTCTTGAACCGGTCCGGACTACTTGCCCCGGACGCGCCCAGCATGACACAGTATCGCTAGGAGTCCTAACTATCTAAGGCCGAAGGAAATGCCCGGCCGAGGAGGTGCCACTTGCCCGCCGAAGACGCGGTCGCCGCCCTGCGCGGCGTCTCGCTGAGGGTCACCAAGCAGCGGGTCGCCGTGCTGACGGCCCTCGAGCACCACCCGCACGCCGACGTCGACCAGCTCGGGCGGATCGTCCGCGACGAGCTGGGTTCGGTGTCCACGCAGGCGCTCTACGACGTGCTGACGGCACTGGCGCAGGCCCGGCTGGTGCGGCGGCTCGAGACCGGCCAGCGCGCCCGCTTCGAACTGCGCCGCCACGAGCACGACCACGTGGTGTGCCGGGGCTGCGGCGCGGTCGCCGACGTCGAGCGGGCCGGCGACCCGGCACCCGGGAGCTCCACGTGGACGCACGGTTTCCGCGTCGACGAGTCCGAGGTCCTGCACTGGGGGCTCTGCCCGCGGTGCCGGCCCGGCGTCCAGATCCACTGAATCGGAGAAGGTCCACCTGATGTCGTTCGAAGAGAACACCAACCCGCTCACCACGGCCGCGGGCGCGCCGGTCGCCGACAACCAGAACAGCGTGACCGCGGGTGCCCGCGGCCCGGTGCTGCTGCAGGACCTGTGGCTGCTCGAGAAGCTCGCCCACTTCGACCGCGAGGTCATCCCCGAGCGGCGGATGCACGCGAAGGGCTCCGGCGCCTTCGGCACGTTCACGGTCACCGGCGACCTCACCGCGTACACGAGCGCGGCGCTGTTCAGCGAGGTCGGCAACCAGTGCGAGACGTTCACGCGGTTCTCGACGGTGGCGGGCGAGCGCGGCGCGGCCGACGCCGAGCGGGACATCCGCGGCTTCGCCACCCGCTTCTACACCGCCGAGGGCAACTGGGACGTGGTCGGCAACAACACGCCGGTCTTCTTCTTCCGCGACCCGCTGAAGTTCCCCGACCTCGCGCACGCCGTGAAGCGCGACCCGCGCACGAACCTGCGGAACCCGGAGAACAACTGGGGTTTCTGGACGAACCTGCCCGAGGCGCTGCTGCAGGTGACGATCGTGATGAGCGACCGCGGCATCCCGCGCTCCTACCGGCACATGCACGGGTTCGGCTCGCACACCTACAGCATGATCAACGCCGCCGGCGTGCGGCACTGGGTCAAGTTCCACTTCCGCACGCAGCAGGGCATCGAGAACCTGACCGACGAGCAGGCCGGTCAGCTGATCGGGCGCGACCGCGAGTCGCACCAGCGCGATCTGTTCGACGCCATCGAGCGCGGCGAGCACCCCGCCTGGAAGCTCTACCTCCAGGTGATGCCCGAGGCCGACGCCGCCGGGTACCGCTACCACCCGTTCGACCTCACGAAGGTGTGGAGCAAGAAGGACTACCCGCTCCTCGAGGCCGGCGAGCTGCGCCTGGACCGCAACCCCGACAACTACTTCGCCGACGTCGAGCAGGTGGCGTTCACCCCGGCCAACGTCGTGCCCGGCATCTCGCTCAGCCCGGACAAGATGTTGCAGGGCAGGCTCTTCTCCTACGGCGACGCGGCCCGCTACCGGCTCGGCGTGAACCACCACCAGATCCCGGTGAACCACCCGAACGGCGCGCGGCAGGTCAACTCCTACCACCGCGACGGCGCGATGAGGGTCGACGGCAACCAGGGCGGTGTCCCCGGCATCCAGCCGAACAACTTCGGGCGCTGGGCGGAGCAGCCCTCCTACGCCGAGCCCGCGCAGGCCGCCGGCGCGACCGCCGACCGGTTCGACTTCCGGGAGGACGACGACAACTACTTCGAGCAGCCCGGCGACCTGTTCCGGCTCATGACCGGCGAGCAGCAGCAGGCGTTGTTCGAGAACACCGCGCGGGCCATCAAGGGCGCGCGGAAGGAGACCGTCGAGAAGCACGTCCACCACTGCGCCCAGGCAGATCCCGCGTACGGCGAGGGTGTGCGCAAGGCGTGCGAGGCGATCGGCGCGCTCTAGCCGCCCGGTGCGGCGCTCACCCCGTGGGCGCCGCACTGATGCGGATCGGCCCGCGCCACTCCTCGTCCGGGGACAGCACCTCACCCCGGCTCGTGACGACGACCCGCCCGCGCCGGGCCAGGTCGCGGGCGATGGCGCGGGCCGGTCCCATCAGGTCGCGCCAGTGCTCGCCGCCCACGGCGCGGGCGGCCTCGGACGGGCACAGCGACTTGGCCGGGCCGCGGGCCGCGGCCAGCTCCAGGATCGTGTGCTCCAAACGGTCTTCCCCTGCGCTCATCCAAGAAGACGTACCCCGGGAAGGGATGCCGCGAACGCGGTTTCGGCACCCTTACGTCGGGTATGTACGATTTCGTGACCGACGTGACTCTCGACTCCCTCGACCTGCTCGTCGAGGGCTACACCGCCGAGTTCCCGGACAACGACGAACCGGTCCTGCTCGGCCCCGACGGCCGGGAAGTGACGACCTGGCAGGAGAACTACCCGTTCACCGAACGGATGTCCCGCCCCGAGTACGACCGCCTCAAGCGCCTGATGCAGATCGAGCTGCTGAAGCTGCAGTACTGGGTGCGCGAGACGGGACAGCGGCTCGTCATCCTGTTCGAGGGCCGCGACGCCGCCGGCAAGGGCGGCACCATCAAGCGCTTCATCGAGAACCTGGACCCGCGCGGCGCGCGCACCGTGGCCCTGGAGAAGCCGGACGAGCGCGAACGCGGCGAGTGGTACTTCCAGCGCTACGTCCGCGAACTGCCGACCGCCGGCGAGATAGTGCTGTTCGACCGCTCCTGGTACAACCGCGCCGTCGTCGAGCACGTCATGGGCTACTGCACCCAGGACCAGTACGACCTGTTCATGCGCCAGGCCCCGGTCTTCGAACGAATGCTCGTCGACGACGGCGTGCTGCTGGTGAAGTTCTGGTTCTCGGTGTCGCGCAACGAACAGCGAACCCGGTTCGTCATCCGCCAGGTGGACCCGGTGCGCCAGTGGAAGCTCAGCCCGAACGACATCAAGTCGCTGGACCGCTGGGACGACTACACCGAGGCGAAGGTCGCGATGCTGCGCGCCACGGACACCGAGATCGCGCCGTGGACCGTGGTGAAGAGCAACGACAAGAAACGCGCCCGCATCGAGGCGATGCGCAGCGTGCTGGCCCGCTTCGACTACGCGGACAAGGACTTCGAGGTCATCGGCAGCCCGGACGTCCGCGTGGTCGGACCGGCCGCGACGCTGCTGGAGGAGGGCGAGGACGAGACCGCGCTGAGCCCGACACCGATCGCCCCGCACACCGAGCACGGCCCAGGCCTGCACCCGGACGACTGAGCGCCGCCACGGTCTCCGCCGCAGGCGGACCGTGGCAGCCGCGAATCCGGCGCGAGGCCGAAGGCGAGCCGAGCCGACGGCGAAGCCGAGGTGCTTTGACTTTTGGCTTGAAACAGAAGGTTCCGGTGGGGTGGTCCCGTCACGAGCCGTGCGAAGCACTCGCTGCAGCCAGGAGGGG
>NZ_JBHXCW010000187.1:0-15701 GCF_042725365.1 Lentzea sp. NPDC060358
CCCGGCGAACTCGCCGCGCGCACTGGGCCGTTCGGGTGCGGTGGCTAACGACCGCGTGAGAAGTGCCGACCCTGCTGGTGAACCAGTAGGGGGCGACATGACCAGTGCGGGATTCGACGCGAAGTTCCTCGGCACCACCGCGGGACCGCCCGTCCTGACCGACTCCGGCGCGGCCGACGCCGTCGAGCTCGACGGCTCCACCACGATCGACTACACCCACTTCTCGCTCGCGTTGAGCAAGGCGCGCAAGTTCGCGGTCTGGGTGGCGTGGAACATCGACGGCGGCGAGCTGAAGGCCCTGAGCCGCAGCGGCATCCCGTTCGTCAAGGACCCGCGCGTCCCGGCCGAGTTCCAGACCGGCGACGAGCTCTACCGCGACAACCGGCTCGACCGCGGGCACCTCGCGCGCCGCGCCGACCTGTGCTGGGGCCCGAAGGCCGAGGCGCAGAAGGCGAACAGGGACTCGTTCTTCTTCACGAACATCACGCCGCAGATGGACGACTTCAACCAGAGCACCAAGGAGGGGCTCTGGGGCCGGCTCGAGGACGCGGTGCTCGCCGACGTCGACGTGGACAACCTCAAGGTCAGCGTCTACGGCGGGCCGGTGTTCAACGCCGACGACCGGATCTTCCGCGGCGTCGCGATCCCGCGCGAGTTCTACAAGGCGATCGCGTTCGCCGTGGACGGCGAGCTGCGCTGCAGCGCGTTCCTGCTCACCCAGAACCTCGTGCTCGCCGAGGCGCTCGACCTCGACGAGTTCCGCGTGTTCCAGGTGTCGCTGACCGAGATCGAGAAGCGCACCGGCTTCATCTTCCCGGCCGAGCTGCACGCCGCCGACACCGCCGCCGCGCAGCTGCTCGACGAGTCGGAGCGCCGGCCGCTCGGCAGCCTCGCCGACATCAGGTGGTGACGACGGGCGCGGGAAGCCGCCCTCTCCCGCTCAGCGGGGGAGGGCCACCTCGCGGAGGTGGCCGATGTCGAAGTCCCTGCTGATGCCGTCCTCGCACGCCGCGCTCAGCACGCCCTCGAGGTGCCGGGTCGGGACGACCACGTGCGTCTCGGTCCTGCGCGGCCCGCTCGCGTACCGGATCTCGACGCTGCTGCCGTCCACCAGCGCCGACGCCAGCAGCACGACCTCCTCGTCGCGCAGGAAGACGTTCTGGTCGCGCAGCATCCGCGCCGCCCCCGCCCGCGGCGTTCCCCGCCCGGCGCTCGGCCGTTCCTGCTCCACCAGCCGGATCGCGAGCTGCGCGAGCTCCAGGTCGTCGAGCTCCGTCCGCCACCACCGGTCCGGGCGGCGTTGCCCGCGGGCAGGTGCCCGCAGCCTCTCGACCCGCTCCACAATGGACTGATCGCCGCCGTCCACCCCGGTCGGCGCGTACCCCGCCCGCCGCAACGCCGCCAGCGTCTCGGTCATCGGCCGGTCCGACGCCAGCACCGTCGGCGCCAGGAACCGCAGCTTGAGCGACCCCAGCCGCTTAGACTTCACGATCTCCTGCAACAGCGCCGAATCCGCGGCCCGCACGCAGCTCCGCACGTCTGTGACAGTCAGGCTCCCGTGCCGCCGCGCCACGTCCCGCACCTGGTGCTCGACCACCTGCGGCAACGGCGCTTCCGAGACCGCCGCCAGGCGCGTGAGCACCGCGTCGGCGGACAACCCGGTGTCGAGTGCGCGCCGCACCGACCCCGCGGACATCCGCCACACCCGCGCGGCGTCGTTGTCCTCCAGGTCCGCCACCAGGTTCAGCACCGCGCTCAGCTCGGGCGACGGCAGCCCGGTCACCACGGCAGTCATGTCCGCCTGGAACGCCGCTCTCTCCCTCGCCGCCGGCATCAGCTCCGCGGCCGCCGCCTCGACGTCGCCGTTGTCCAGCACCGCCGCGCCCAGCCTCGTGAGCGCACCACCCGCCACCAGGCCGAGCGACTCCATCTCGCCGATCACCGCCGCCGTCGCCCTCGGGTCGTGCACCGCCGGGCGTTCCCAGACGAGGTCGTCAACAAGTTCGGCCAGGTCCGCGAAGGCCTCCTCGGCCGAGAACCGCTCCAGCGCGCCGCGCCGCAACGCGAGCCCGTTCGCGGCGGGGTAGTCGCGCAACGCCGCCCGCGCCTGGTCCGGTTCGGGCCGCCAGTCCATCCGCTGCCAGGCCGCGACCAGCGCGGCGAGCCGCGTGCCGGGCTGCGCGTCGAGCCAGTCGTCACCCTGCTTCGTCGGTAACAGCCGCGACCGGTCCACCCCGGCGAGCTGGGCCTCGGCGGCCAGTTCCAGCCACAGCCGCAGCACCCCGTCGCCGACCCGCAACGCCTTCGCCACCCGCCGGATCTCGACGGTCGCCACGCCACCGGTGTAGCGGGCGTCGAACGTGTCCTGCTCGCAGTGCGCGAGCAACCGCGCCACACCGTCCACAGTGGACATGGCGGCCACGACCGGCGAGATCTCCAGCGCCCTGCGCCGGCGCGGCGTCCTGGGCCGCGGCGTCAGCCGGCCGTGCGTCCCGCTCGCCCGCACCGAGTTCACCGCCACGAGCCGCGGCCCGTCCGGCCAGGCCAGCGCGCGGTCCTTGAGCCGCTGGAAGGCCCGTTCGAAGTCGTCGACCGAACACCCCAGCTCGGTGCAGACCGTGTCGATGGTGCCCGAGTTGCCCTGCGCGACGACCACCGCGAGCACGTCGAGCGCGCCCTGGTCCAGGGTGTCCTCCGCGGCGCGCACGGAGTCGGCGTCGGTCAGCTGCGTCGCGAGGTCCTTCAGCGTCCGGACGAAGCGGTCCGCCACGTCGCGGCGGTGCAGCAGGACGGTGGCCACCTCGTCCGGCCCGAGTTGGAGGAGCCAGGTCGCGAGCGCGTTGATACGGCGTGGCATTCACCGGATTATGGCCTCGGTTGTGTGCCCTCAAACGAATTTTCACGCGTTCGGGCGGTCGGCCTAGGCTGACTCGGTGACGTTCAGCGGTTTTGGCGAGTACGCCATCGACTTCTACGACGGACTGGTCCTCGACAACACGAAGGCGTACTGGGACGACAACAAGGAGACCTACCTGCGCGACGTGCGGGCACCGATGGAGGCCCTGCTCCTCGCGCTGGAGAAGGAGTTCGGCGAGGGCAAGGTGTTCCGCCCGTACCGCGACGTGCGGTTCGCGAAGGACAAGACGCCGTACAAGGACCACTGCGGCGCGGTGATCGAGAAGGGCCGCGGCGGCGGCGCGTACTACGTGCAGCTCAGCCCCGAGGGCCTGATGACCGGCGGCGGCTCGTTCCACATGGCCTCCGACCAGCTGGCCCGCTACCGGGCCTCGGTCGGCGCGCACGGCGTGCTGCTGCGCAAGATCGTGGACAAGCTCCTCAAGCAGGGCTGGACGCTCGCCGGCGACGTGATGAAGTCGAAGCCGCGCGGGTTCGACGACGACCACCCGCACCTCGACCTGCTCAAGCACCGGTCGATCTACGTGCGCAAGGTGTGGGAGCCGGACGACGCGCTGCACGAGCCGGAGTGCCTGGAGCGGGTGCGCAGGTCGTGGCGGCAGCTGCGGGACCTCAACGCGTGGTGCGAGGACCACGTCGGCGTGAGCGAACAGCCGCGCAGATAGCCCAGCCGAGGCCGATGCCGAGCACGTCCACCAGGGCGTCCAGCACGTCGCCGCTGCGGTGCAGGGGTGTGATCAGCTGCTGCAGGACCTCCGAGACACCCGCGTAGACGACGAGCGCGACCAGGACGTGGCGGATCCTCGCGTGGAGGCCGGTGAGGGCCAGCAGCGCGAACAGCGTGATGTGCACGACCTTGTCCGTACCGGGTGGTGAGCTCGGCACACCTGACTCGGGGGTGAACAGCACGACGACGCTGAGCGACGCCGCGATCACGAAAGGAAGGACTCGGCCCATCGTCAAAACATTACCGATGGGTAGTTCGGGATCGGTCCAGGAACCAGGTCTACTCTCTCTAGACGTGAGTCGACGCGCAAAGATCGTCTGTACCCTCGGTCCCGCCACTGGCACGCCGGACAAGGTCCGCGACCTGGTAGCGGCCGGTATGGACGTGGCCAGGATGAACTTCAGCCACGGCAGCCATGCCGACCACAAGCAGGTCTACGACATGGTCCGCGCGGCAGCCGACGAGTCCGGCCGCGCCGTGGGCATCCTCGCCGACCTCCAGGGCCCCAAGATCCGCCTCGGCCGGTTCGCCGCGGGTCCGGTCGACTGGAACACCGGCGACGTGGTCCGCGTCACCGTCGAGGACGTCGAGGGCACGCACGACCGCGTGTCGACGACGTACAAGGAGCTCGCGAAGGACGCCAAGGTCGGCGACCGCCTGCTCGTGGACGACGGCAAGGTCGGCCTCGTGGTCGTCGACGTCGAGGGTTCCGACGTCGTCTGCGAGGTCACC
Organism: Lentzea sp. NPDC060358; assembly: GCF_042725365.1. Taxonomy (NCBI): domain Bacteria; kingdom Bacillati; phylum Actinomycetota; class Actinomycetes; order Pseudonocardiales; family Pseudonocardiaceae; genus Lentzea; species Lentzea sp. NPDC060358. The sequence goes on from NZ_JBHXCW010000187.1 coordinate 4,376, forward strand.
GAGGGCGGGCCCGTCAGCAACAACAAGGGCCTCTCGCTGCCCGGCATGGACGTCTCCGTGCCCGCGCTGTCGGAGAAGGACATCGAGGACCTCGAGTTCGCGCTCTCGCTGGGCGTGGACTTCATCGCCCTGTCGTTCGTGCGCTCGCCCGCGGACATCGACCTGGTCCACCAGGTCATGGACCGCGCGGGCAGCAAGCGCCTCCCGGTGATCGCGAAGATCGAGAAGCCGGAGGCCGTCGACAACCTCGAGGCCATCGTCCTCGCCTTCGACGGCGTCATGGTCGCCCGCGGCGACCTGGGCGTGGAGCTCCCGCTCGAGCACGTGCCGCTCGTGCAGAAGCGCGCGATCCAGATCGCCCGCGAGAACGCGAAGCCGGTCATCGTCGCCACCCAGATGCTCGACTCGATGATCACCAACTCCCGCCCGACCCGCGCCGAGACGTCCGACGTCGCGAACGCGGTGCTCGACGGCGCGGACGCCCTGATGCTCTCGGGCGAGACCTCGGTCGGCCGGTACGCCATCGAGTCCGTGCAGACCATGGGCCGCATCATCGAGGCCGTCGAGACCGAGTCGGTCGTCGTGCCGCCGCTGACGCACGTCCCGCGCACCAAGCGCGGCGTGATCTCGTACGCGGCCCGCGACATCGGCGAGCGCCTCAACGCGAAGGCCCTGGTCGCGTTCACGCAGTCCGGTGACACGGTCCGCCGCCTGGCCCGCCTGCACACGCACCTGCCGCTGCTGGCGTTCACGCCGGAGCCGTCGGTGCGCTCGCAGCTGTCGCTGACGTGGGGCACCGAGACGTTCATCGTCCCGAAGGTGGAGTCCACCGACGAGATGGTCCGCCAGGTCGACGTCGCCATGATCGAGATCGGCCGCTACCAGGCGGGCGACCTCATGGTCGTCGTCGCGGGCTCGCCCCCCGGCACCATCGGCTCGACGAACCTCATCCGCGTGCACCGGCTGGGCGAGGACGACCACGCGTAAGTGGTTCGGCTCTCAGCCTCTCAGGTCGTGGTTGCCGGCCCCGCCCCCTCATACTGGTCGTCGAGGGCGCGGGGCCGATTCCGTGCCGCTAGGAGAGTTTCGCCGTGACTGAGGCCGCCCGAGCCGCCGCTTCGCACCCGTCCGGGGTGAGCGGGCAATCCGCAGTGGACGACCTGGTCGCGTTGCTGGACCTGGAGCGCATCGAGGAGAACATCTTCCGCGGCGTCTCGCCCGCGGAGTCGCCGGTGCGCGTGTTCGGCGGCCAGGTGGCGGGCCAGGCCCTGGTGGCCGCCGGCCGCACGGTCCCGGTCGAACGCCGCGTGCACTCGCTGCACTCGTACTTCATCCGCCCCGGCGACCCGCGCGTGCCGATCGTGTACGAGGTGGACCGCATCCGCGACGGCCGCTCGTTCACCACCCGCCGCGTCGTGGCCGTGCAGCACGGCAAGGCGATCTTCTCGCTCTCGGCGTCGTTCCAGGTCGAGGAGCAGGGCGTCGAGCACACCTCGGAGATGCCGTCGGTGCCGGACCCGGAGTCGCTGCCGACGTGGCAGGAGTCCGCCGCGACGTACCCGCTGGTGAACCTGAAGTTCCCGCGCCCCATCGACGTGCGGTACGTGACGGAGCCGCCGTGGGAGTCGCGTGAGGACGGTCCCGGCCAGGCCGCGTCGCGCGTGTGGATGAAGGCGGACGGCAAGCTGCCGGACGACCCGATGCTGCAGCTGTGCGTGATGACCTACGCGTCGGACATGACCCTGCTGGACGGGGTGCTGGCGCGGCACGGGGTCTATTGGGGGCTGGACAAGGTCCTCGGGGCTTCTCTCGACCACGCGATGTGGTTCCACCGGCCGTTCCGGGCCGACGAGTGGTTGTTGTACGACACCACTTCGCCTTCGGCTTCCGGCAACCGGGGGCTGGCGACCGGGCGGTTCTTCACGCGGGACGGGGCTCTGGTGGCGACCGTGGTGCAGGAGGGGTTGATCCGGGTGATCAAGTCTTCCGACGGCGGTGCCTGAGACCGCGGGGCGCGGTGCATGTAGCGATTTGATCTTGCGTGACGATAGGCCGATGTGATCACACGAATCGGAACGGCGGCTGTCGGCCTGCTTGCGGTGGTGCTGTCGGGTTGTGGCAGCTTAAGCGAGGGGAGCACGCCTGTCGCCGCCGCGCCTACGACGACCGCTGTCGCCACAAGCAGCCCGCCGCTGGACAACTCCGCCCTGGAGCAGCAGGTGCGTGCCTACTCCGTCGCGTTCCTCGTGGGCAACGGAGACGTGGCGTACGACCTGCTGTCGCAACGGTGCAAGGAGCGGAACACGCGGTCGAACTTCGTGATGCTCGTGCAGCAGGCCGGCACGGTCTACGGTCCGCAGGAGATCAGGTCTCTGAAGGTCGACCAGGCCGCGGGAGACCTCGCCCGCGTGACTTACACCTATGACAAGGCCGAACTGGATCAACGCGGCGAGCCGTGGGTGCGTGAGTCGGGCGTGTGGCGGATCGACGACTGCGGCTAGGCCATCAGGTCTTCCGCCGCCGATGCGCGGGCCGCAGGTTCGGCGGCGGCGTCAAAGCACGCGTCTCCACCCGCTCCAAAACCACCGACGAGGTCAGGTTCCGCACCTCCGTCCGCGAAGCGATCTTGTCCATCAGGAACGCCTGCAGGTGCGTCGAATCGGCCACCGCGATGTGGATCAGGAAGTCCGCCTGCCCCGACACGTGGAAGATCGACCGCGTCTCCGGCTGAGCCATCACGAACGCCCGGAAGCCGGCGACGACGACACGGGTGTGCGGTCGCACGTTCACCGACACGACGGCCTCCAGCGGCAGCCCGGTCAGCGCGGGGTCCACGACGGCGTGGCTGCCGGTGATCACCCCGAGGTCGCGCAGCCGCCGCACCCGTTGCAGGCAGGTCGACGGCGCCAGCCCGACCACCTCAGCCAGGGTGCGGTTCGGCAGGGTGGCGTCGTTCTGCAACTCCTCCAGGATGTGCCAGTCGACCGAATCCAGTTCGGCTTGTTCGCGCATAACCGAACATCGTACTGACCTGCTGGAACGCGGCAGAACAACCGAACAGGATCCGCGTCATGCACATCGCGTGGACGTCGTTCCTGCTCGCGCTCGTGGTGATCACGGTCGTGCCCGGTCCCGACTTCGTTCTGGTCATGGGCAACGCGGTGCGGAGTCTCCGCAAAGGTGTCGAGGCGGCGCTCGGTGTGCTGACCGGGTTGCTGGTCCACGCGGTGCTCGCGACGGTCGGGTTGTCGGCGCTCGTGGCGGCGGCGCCCACGGCGTTGTTCGTCGTGAAGGCGGTCGGCGCGGGGTACCTGGCCTACATCGGTTTCCAGACCATCAGGGCGGCTCGCCGGCCCCTCGAGGTGCAGCCGCCGCAGAGGAACGTGTTCCTGCGCGGGTTGTTGTGCGACCTGTTGAACCCCAAGGTGATGCTGACGTTCCTCAGCCTCATCCCGCAGGCGATGGACCCGAACGCCGCACCCCTCCCGCAGGCGGCGCTGCTGAGCGCGGTCACGGTCGGGGTGTTCGCGGTGTTCTGGGTCCTGCTGGTGCCCTCGGCGCGGCAACTGGGCAAGCTGCTCGGCAGGCCGCGCACGCGCACCGTGTTCGAGAGGGTCTGTGGGACCGCTCTCATCGGGTTGGCGGCGTCAGTTCTCGCTACCTGAGTCCCAGGTGACCGTGAGCTCGTCGCGCGTTCCGAAGCGGACCAGGTGGCGCTCCACGACGTCGCGCAGGCGCGCCGCGTCCTCCTCGGACGACGTCACCACGCGCATGATCAACGCGTCGGACGCGGCCTCGAACTCCGCGCGGCCCGCGGAGAAGCGGACGAAGCCGCGATCGTCCTCCCAGGACCCTTCGAGGTCCTTGTGCGTGAAGTGCTTCACCAGCTGCGATCCGTACCTGGAGGCGCGGTCGGTCGCCGAGCGTCCCACGCTCGTGAATTCCGTCATGAAAGCCAACTTACGCCTAGCCATACGTACCGGCACGTGACGCGGTTCACCTGGCAAAACGGAGTCTGAGAACACGCTGTGACGTCTCGCGCAAAGCCGGAGAACACGGCAGGCTGTGCGCATGACGGAAGGCAAAGCACGTATCGCGGTCACCGGTCTTGCCACCATGGGCAGCAACCTCGCGCGCAACCTCGCGCGTCACGGGTTCAAGGTTGCCGTGCACAACCGGACGCCCGCGAAGATGAAGGCCCTGCTCGAGGAGCACGGCCACGAGGGCGACTTCGTCGGCGCCGAGACGCTGCAGGACCTGGTCGACAGCCTGCAGACGCCGCGCCAGATCATCATCATGGTCAAGGCGGGTGGCCCGACCGACGCCGTCATCGACGAGCTGAGCGGCATCCTCGAACCCGGCGACATGGTCATCGACGGCGGCAACGCCCACTTCAACGACACGCGCCGCCGCGAGGCCGCGCTGAAGGAGAAGGGGCTGCTGTTCGTCGGCGCCGGCATCTCCGGTGGCGAGGAGGGAGCGCTCAACGGCCCCAGCATCATGCCGGGTGGGCCCGCGGAGTCGTACGAGCACGTCGGGCCGGTCTTCGAGGAGATCGCGGCCAAGGTGGACGGCCAGCCGTGCTGCGTGCACGTCGGGCCGGACGGCGCCGGGCACTTCGTGAAGATGGTGCACAACGGCATCGAGTACGCCGACATGCAGCTGATCGCCGAGGCGTACGACCTGCTGAGCCGCATCGGCGGGCAGTCGCCGGCGGAGATCTCCGAGGTCTTCACGCAGTGGAACTCGGGCGACCTGGAGTCGTACCTGGTCGAGATCACCGCCGAGGTGCTCAAGCACGTCGACGCGAACGGCACGCCGCTCGTGCACGTCATCGAGGACGCCGCCGAGCAGAAGGGCACCGGCCGCTGGACCGTGCAGGAGGCGCTGGAGCTGGGCGTGCCGGTCACCGGCATCGCCGAGGCCGTGTTCGCGCGCAGCCTGAGCGGGCACGTCGAGCAGCGCAAGGCCGTGCGCGCCGCGTTCGGTGCCAGCGAGGTCGTCGCGAAGCCGGACGCCGAACTGGTCGACGACGTGCGCCAGGCGCTCTACGCGTCGAAGGTCGTCGCGTACGCGCAGGGCTTCGACATGATTCGCGAAGCGTCGAAGAACTTCGACTGGAACATCGACCTCGGCGCAATGGCGACTATCTGGCGCGGCGGCTGCATCATTCGCGCCCAGTTCCTCAACCGCATTCGCGAGGCATATGACGCGAATGCGGATCTGGCGTCTCTTTTGGTGGACGACTACTTCCGCGACGCCGTGCAGAACGCCGAGACCGCTTGGCGCAGGGTCGTGGTCCGCGCGGTGGAGTCCGGCGTCCCGACGCCCGGTTTCGTGAGCGCTTTGGCCTATTACGACGGCCTCCGTTCGGAGCGACTGCCTGCCGCCCTCGTGCAGGGGCAAAGGGACTTCTTCGGCGCACACACGTACAGGCGCACCGACAAGACCGGTAGCTTCCACACGTTGTGGTCAGGCGACAGGTCTGAGGTGGAAGCGTGAAATTGAAGGTTCTGGGGGCGGTCGTCGCTGTCGCGGCAGGGTTGACCCTGACGTCCAGCGGCGGCGCGGTGGCCGTGGACAACGAAGCCCTGACCGCTGATCTCGACGCGATCCTCGCCGACCCCGCGCTGAACGGCGCGGACGTCGGCCTGGTCGTGCGGGACGCGAACACGGGCGACGTCGTCTACACCAGGACGAGCGCTCGTCGTCAGCAGGTCGCTTCGAACATGAAGCTGCTCACGACGACGGCGGCGCTCGACCTGCTCGGCCCCGACTTCAAGTGGAAGACCGAGCTGCTGTCCTCGGGTACGCGTGCCGGATCGACGCTGCAGGGCGACCTCGTCCTGCGCGGCACCGGCGACCCGACGATGAGCAGGTCGCGCTACGCGGCGCTGGCGACGGCGCTGAAGAACAGCGGTGTCACGAAGATCAGCGGTTCGCTGGTCCTCGACGGCACCGCGTTCGACTCCCAGCCCTACGGTTCGGGCTGGGCGTGGGACGACGAGCCGTTCTCCTACAGCGCGGAGACCTCCGCGCTGACGCTGTCGCCGGACGCGAAGTTCAGCGCCGGCACGGTGCTGGTGCGCGTCAAGCCGGGCGCCTCGCAGGGCGCCCCGGTCATCGCGACGTCCGAGCCGGAGAACGACGTCGTCCACGTGGTCAGCACGGCGACCACCGGCAGCGGTGGCGTGAGCGTCGAGCGCGACCACGGCTCGAACGTCATCAGGGTCAGCGGGTCGACGAACGTCGAGACGGTGGCGCTGGCGACGGTGAAGGACCCGACCGCGCTGGTCTCGTCCGTGTTCCGCAACGCGTTGCGGGAAAACGGGATCGAGTTCTCCGGTGACGTGCGCAGGGCGGCAGCGCCGTCCGGTGCCGCAGTGCTCGCGGCGGACCAGTCGCAGACGCTGGGCCAGCTGCTCACGCCGTTGATGAAGGACAGCAACAACATGCTGGCCGAGGTGCTCGTCAAGTCGGCCGGCAAGTCGTTCACCAACGGCGTCAACCAGCTCAGCACGAAGTGGTCGGGCCTGGGCGTCGACCCGAACGGGGTCGAGGTCTTCGACGGCTCCGGCATGTCCCGGCTGGACCAGTTCTCGCCGGACGCGCTGGCGTCGATCCTGATCAAGGCGAAGGCGAAGCCGTGGTTCTCCACCTGGCAGGCGACCCTGCCGGTGGCCGGGGTGGACGGAACTCTCGTCAACCGCATGAAGAACACGCCGGCCGCGGGCAACGTGAAGGCCAAGACCGGCTCGCTCAGCGGCGTGTCGGCCCTGTCCGGCTACGTGCGCACGGCGGCGGGGCGTGACCTCGTGTTCTCGCTGGTGCAGAACAACGTGCTGCTGTTCAACAGCCCGAAGTCCATCGAGGACAGGGTCGCCGTGCGGCTCGCCTCCGATGGCGGGACCCAGGTTGCGCAGCAGCCGCAGGTCCAGTCGGTGCCGCAGCAGCGCAAGGTCCCGGCGCAGGAACGCACCGACGTTCCCGCCAAGGAGCGCTTCGACGTGGAGTGCTCCTGGATCGGCACCTGCTAGGAAGCCGAACGGAACTGGAGCCGCCCCGGTGCGAAACCGGGGCGGCTCCGGCGTTTCCTACGCCGGTGACGGCACGGGCTCGAGCCCGTTGCGGTCGGGGTCGACCAGGTAGACGCGGGCGTTCGAGATGTCGAAGTACATGCCCTTCAACGTGAGCGTGCCCGCCGCGATCGCCTCCCGCACGCTCGGGTGGCCGAGCAGGTTGTCGAGCTGCTGCGCGACGTTCGCGACGGCGAGCCGGTCGGCCACCGGCAGCTCCGCGCAGCCGGGCGAGGTCGGCGCGTGGAACCGGATCAGCGACGGCTCGGCGTTGCGCAGCCACGAGTGCAGGTGCGAGCCGCGCGGGGCGGAGCCCTGCACCAGCGCCTTCATCGCACCGCAGTCGGAGTGCCCGCACACGACGATCGTGCCGACGTTGAGGATCTCCACGGCGTACTCGACCGCCGCCCCGACCGACCGGTCCCCGGCGGACGCCATCGGCACCAGGTTGCCGATGTTGCGCACGCAGAACAGGTCGCCGGGCCCGGACGTGGTGATCAGGTTCGGCACCACGCGGGAGTCGGCGCAGGTGATGAACAGCTGCTGCGGGCGCTGCCCGCGCACCGCCAGCTCGTGCAGGAACGGCCGCACCAGCGGCGCCGACCGCCGCTCGAACTCGTGCATCCCCAGCAGCATCGGGTCGCTCTCCGCCGAGGCGCGCTGCTCGGGCAGCGCCACCGCGTCCGACGTGCCCTGCCAGTGCGACCACGGCGCGAACCAGCGCGGCAACGGACCCGGCAGCGTCTTGCGCCGGCCCGGCTTGCCCTGGTTCGCTCGGTCGTACCAGGTGTCGTGCACCTCGTCGACCTGCACCCGGCCGCCCATCCGCTCGTAGTTCTCGCGCCAGTCGTCGATCGCCTCGTAGGAGGCGTGGTCGAGGTAGTCGATGTGCAGCTCCAGCACCACGGTCTCGCCGGCCGGCATCCGCCGCAGCGCGCGCACGAGGCGGCCGACGCCGAGGAACACCAGCGACCCGCGCACGCACACCCGGTTGCCCTCGACGCGCACCGAGCAGTGCGTCAACCGGTACAGCGCCCGCAGCAGGGCGACGACGAGTCCCGCGACCACGCCCTCGAGCAGTCCGAAGAGGACGACGCCCAGCGCCGTCGCCGCGTAGACCCCGAACTCCCGGTGCCGCAGCAGGTCCTTCATCCGGGCGATCGAGACGAGCTTGAGGCCGACGACCAGCAGCACGCCCGCCAGCGCCGCCAGCGGGACCAGCTCCAGCGCCGGTGCGAACGCGAGCACCGCCACGGCGATCCACAGGCCCTGCATGATCGTGGCGCAGCGGGTCTTCGCGCCCGCGGCGACGTTCGTGGAGCTCCGCGCGAGGCCGCCGCTGATCGGGAACCCGCCGAGCGCGCCCGCGAGCACGTTGCCGGTGCCCTGCGCGACGAGCTCCTTGTCCAGCCGGGCGCGCGGTCCGTCGTGCAGCCGGTCCGTGGCGACGGCCGACAGCAACGACTCCATGCTCGCCACCAGCGCGACCGTCACGACGGCCGTCAGGACCGCGCCGACGCTGCCGTGCGGCAGCTCCGGGAACACCAGCGCGTGGCTGTCCGGCAGGTCGACGCGGGCGACGTCGAGCTTCAGCACGAACACGAGCCCGGTCGCCGCGGCCACCGCGACGAGTGGCGCGGGGACCACCGACACGCGCGGAACCTTCGGCCACAGCAGCAGAACGGCGATCGCGACCGCTCCGGCGAGGACCGGGCCGAGCCGGAAGTCCGCCAGCTCGCCGGGCAGCAGCGCCACGTTCGCGGGCACCTTCGGAGCCGCCGTGCCCCCCAGCACGACCACGAGCTGACCGACGGCGATGGAGACGCCGATGCCCGCGAGCATGCCGTGCACGACGGCGGGGGACAGCGACAGCACGAGCCGGCTGATCCCCGTGAGGCCCAGCGCGATCTGCACGGCGCCCGCCGCCAGCGTGATCGCCGCGGTGGCCGCCCACCCGAACTGGGCCACGAGACCGGCCACGATCACCACGAGACCGGTGCCCGGCCCACTGATCTGCAACGGCGCGCCGCTGATCGCGCCCACGACCACACCGCCGATCACCGCGGAGATGAGGCCGGCCATCAGCGGCGCGCCGGTCGCGTGCGCGATGCCGAGCGACAGCGGGATGGAGATCAGGAACAGCACGAGGCTCGCGGGCAGGTCGTTCTTGAGCACCACCGGTGGACCGTGCGGGGTGTGGTCACCGGTGCTGGACCTCTGGAGGTGGTTCACGGCGGAGGTTCCCTTTCCTGGGACGGTGGTGGAGCGGAGGCGGCCTGCCACGACGGCATGGCCCTGTGCGCGAGACGCACAGGGCGGGGAGGGGGAGGTGAGTGCCGGGAGAGCGCTCTAGAGGCGCTCCAAGGGCAGCATTCGGCGCGGCCGGACGGCTGCGAGCGCGTCGGCGCGGTCATGCGGGGTCGGCACGGGAACACCTCCGTGTCGGCACAGGCATCGTGGGGTCGGGATCAGGCCGCGTCACGACCATGATGACGGCGAAAACGGTGCTGTGACAGAGGATTCAGCCAACCGTGTTGATCTTCGCGTCCGCCGTCACGCCTGGTGACGGCGCAGGGGGAGGAGAGGAGGGCCGGCTCCGGTCGGGGGGTGCGGAGCCGGCCCAGGTCGTGACGGTTCGCGAGGAACCGCCGCGTGCCGGTGATCAGCCCACCGAGCGCAGGTGCTTGCCGTGCGAGGGCTCCTGCCCGACCACGGTCAGGATCAGCTGCGCCGAGAGGTAGGCACGGCACGGTGCGGGCAGGCGGCGGGACAACCAGCCTCGCTTGCACGTCGCGCACCGGCCGTGCTCGTCGGGCTGGTGCTCGTCCAGCAACGCCTTGACCACCGCGACCACCCTCGGGAGCTCAACCCTGGCGAGCACGAGGGCGGTCTGGTCGTCACCGCGCTGGGCCAGTTCGGTGAGCGTGGCCAGGTGGGAGTGCAGCGACTTGTCCAGTTGGCTGAACACCGTGACGGCCATCAGGCTCAGAGCTCCAGTCCTAGCGTGAGCAACCCATGCAGCCTGTCCCCCACGTCAGGAGAACTGCAAGTTGCAGTACACGAATGGATGACGTCCCTTTGCGGTTCGCTCCTCTGCTCTCAAACTGGGAGCGACCAGGAGGTGTGGATGCCACCCAGGAGGCGTCATGCGGGGTAGCAGCCCGACCGTGCGCAAGAGGCGGCTCGTGAGCGAGCTCCGGCGACTGCGCGAGGCGGCAGGGCTGACGATCGAGGAGGTCGGGGAGCGCCTGGAGTGCTCAGCCTCCAAGATCAGCCGCATCGAGACCGGGCGCGTGGGGGTGAGCCCGCGCGACGTGCGGGACATGCTCGCCGCCTACGGTGCGGACTCCGTCACCCTGGATGAACTGGTCCAGCTGGCCAGGGAAGCCCGCCGCAAGGGGTGGTGGGACGAGTTCGGCGACATCGTGCCCGGTCGTTACGTGGGGTACGAGGCCGACGCGGACTCGATCAGGGCCTACCAGGGCCTGATGATCCCCGGCCTGCTGCAGTGCGAGGCGTACACGAGGTCGTTGATCTCCCAGGTGCTCCCCGAGGCGAGCGCCGCCGAGATCGACCGGCGGGTCCGGTTGCGCAAGGCGCGGCAGGCGTTGCTGAGCGAGGACGACCCGTTGCGCCTGCACGTCGTGATCGACGAGGCGGCCCTGCGCAGGCTCGTCGGCGGCACCGGGGTGATGCGTGCGCAGATGGCGCGTCTTCTCCAAGTCGGTGCTTTGCCGAACGTCACGGTGCAGGTCGTGCCGTTCAGCGCCGGTGGTTACGCTGCGATGGACGGGCCGTTCGTCATCCTGAGCTTCCCCGAGCAGCTCGACCCCGACGTGGTCTACATCGAGAGCACCAGGAGCGGCGTCTACTTGGAGCAGCCGAGTGACGTCAGTTGGTACGCCGAGGTGTTCGAGCGGCTGGTGAGGACCGCCCTGCCCCCGGCGGCGTCCGCGACCCTGATCACCGAAGTCGCTCGCACCCTCGCGTGAGTCGAGACCAGGAGTGAGCACAGAGTGGAAAGCTTGCGTTGGCGCAAGAGCAGCCGTTCGTCCGCCAGCGGGCCCGACTGCGTGGAGATCGCGCTCGTCGGATCCGGTGCGGCTGTCCGGGACAGCAAGAACGCGGAAGGCGCGCGGCTGAGGTTCGGCGACGGCGGGTGGGAGACCTTCCTCGCTGCCGCGAAGACCGGCTCGTTCGTCTGCTGAACGACAGGTGACACGAGAACGCCCCGGCTGGATCATCCAGCC
>NZ_JBHXCW010000188.1:0-15622 GCF_042725365.1 Lentzea sp. NPDC060358
GGCCCCCGGTGTCCCGGGGGCCTTCGCTCTTCCCTACGACCTGCGTCTGAGCGAGTTCGTCAGCAGGACCACGCCGACCACGATGGCCGTTCCCCCCAGCGCCCACCGGAAGTCGACCCAGAACGTCCCCCCGCTCAGCACGTAGGCCGCCATCAGCCCGCCGACGATCCCGAACACGAGGCCCAGCGGGTCGATCCGCCTGCGCATCACCGGCTGCTGGTCAGTCACGGAGCACCATCACGTTCCCGACGCTCGTCCGAGCGTCCAGCTCGATCTTCAGACCACCCGCGCCGTCCTCGCCGAGGTCGGTGCCGTCCACCCGCACGCTGCTGCCGTCGGCCCTGCGGCCCAGGCAGTCGAGCTCGCCGATGGACGACGCCTCGCAGTCGAACGTCACGTCGGCCGTCTTCGGCACCCGCACGATCAGCTCGCCGAGGTCCGACTCGACCGCGGTCTTCACCGAACCGGAGTCCGGCAGCTCCCGCAGGTCGAGCGTCACGCTGCCGACGCCGAGCTCGTAGCGGTCCTTCACGTCGCTCAGCGACACCGGCTTCGCGTCGACGCTGCCCACGTTCGGCGGGCCGTCGAAGCCGACCGTCGTCAGGCCGAAGCCCGCCACGGACAGCGGCACCAGCAGCCAGATCAGGGCCCGGCCACCGCCGACGAACGACCCGACCAGCAGGCCCGCGGCCACCACCGCGAGCGCCAGGCCGATGACGTGCGGCACCGTGAACCACGGCACCCAGGCGCCGGCGATCGCGGACCCCGCGACGACCAGCAGCGTCACGCCCAGGGTCACCGCGCCCACCCGCGGCTTGCGCGGACGGGGTGCCGGCGGCTGCGGGCGGGGGGCCGGTTCCGGCAGGTCCCACGCGAACGGGGCGGCGCCCAGCGGGTCCCAGGCCGGTGCGCCCGGCACCGGGGGCGTCAGCGGCGGCTCGGCGAGCGTGGCCGCCGGGGCGAGGTGCCCGCGGTTCTTCTGCAGCAGGTAGATGCACGCCACCGAGGCCGCGATCGTCACGACGACCTGGAAGCCGCCGCTGCCGAACGTGAACGCGAGCGCGGGGAACATCAGCAGGCCCAGCAGCACGGTCTGCCCCTGGGAGGTGGAGCTGCGGCCCTTGTTGACCAGCGACTCGAGCGGCGAGACCTCGTCGCCCTCCTCCGGCAGCAGCAGCCAGCCCGCGAGGTACATCGGCAGGCCGACACCGCCGGACAGCGCGAGTGCGACGAACGCGATCCGCACGATCACCGGGTCGATCTGGTAGCGCAGGGCGATCCCGGTGGCGACGCCGCCGAGCTTGCGTCCTGCACGGGGCCGCACCGGACGGTGGGCCCAGAACTCTCTGAGCGTGTCCGCCACGCCCTGCATTGCCTTCTCAGTCCCGCTCACGACGACAAGGTTGCGCGGTCGGGCGCCTCCGCACATCAGGGATCAGCCCTGAACAACGGAACCGGGGTCATCCCTGATGAACAACTCACCGCGACGTGTGACGATCGTCCGGTGAGTGCACGGATCGAACCGATGCGCCGCCGACGTACCGGCCGGGTGGTCGCGGGCGTGGCGAGCGGGCTGGCGGACCACCTCGGAGCACCCGTCTTCTGGGTGCGCGCGGTGTTCGCCGTGTTCGCCGCGTTCAGCGGGGTCGGGATCATCGCCTACGCATTGCTCTGGATGTTCGTCCCGCAGTCGGCAGTGGCGGAACCGGAGACCGACAAGGACCGCAAGGAGTGGCAGCAGGCCATCGGCCTCGCCGCGCTCGGGCTCGGCGTCGCGGTGTTCACCGGGCTGCTGGGCAACACCGCCAGCGGCTGGGTCACCGGCCCGATCGCCGTCGCGCTCGTCGGTGCCGCGGTCGTGTGGCGCGAGGCGGACGAGGCGCAACGCCGTCGCTGGAAGGACGGCGCGCTCGGTGCGGGGAAGAAGACGGGCGTGGTGCGGACGACGGCGGGGGCGGCACTGGTCGCGGCGGGGGTCGCCGCGTTCCTGGTGTCGAACGACTCGATCCAGAACCTGCCCAGCGTCGCGCTGGCCGTCCTCGCCACGCTGATCGGCGTCGCGGTGCTGACCGTGCCGCTGTGGATGCGGCTGGTGCGCGACCTCGACGCGGAACGCCGTGCGCGCATCCGCACCGAGGAACGCGCCGAGATCGCCGCCCACCTGCACGACTCGGTGCTGCAGACGCTCGCCCTGATCCAGAAGCAGTCCGAGTCGCCGCGCGAGGTGAAGCGCCTGGCCCGCGGCCAGGAACGGGAGCTGCGCGGCTGGCTCTACGGCCGCGAGGTCGGCGACGGGGGTGAGCGGCCGGCGACGCTGAGCAGCGCCATCGCGCAGTCGTGCGCGGAGGTGGAGGACGGCTTCGCCATCGCCGTCTCGCAGGTCGTGGTGGGGGACTGCGAGCTCGAGGACGGCATGTTCGCGTTGGTCCAGGCCTCGAAGGAGGCGATGGTCAACGCCGCCAAGCACGCGGGCGTCGGCGAGGTCAGCGTCTACGCCGAGATCGAGCCGGACAAGGTGACCGTCTTCGTGCGCGACCGGGGCAAGGGGTTCGACCCGGAGAGCGTCCCGGAGGACCGGCATGGCCTCGCGGGCAGCATCCGGGGGAGGATGGACCGGCACGGCGGAGCTGTGCGGCTGCGCACCGCACCCGGTGAGGGGACCGAGGTGCAGCTCGAGATGCCGAGGAAGACGGAGGCCAGGACGTGAGCGTGAGGGTGTTCCTGGTGGACGACCACGCGTTGTTCCGCGCGGGCGTGCGGGCGGAGCTCGACACCATCACCGACGAGGTGGAGGTCGTCGGCGAGGCGGGCAGTGTCGGCGAGGCGGTCGCGGGGATCAACCACCACAAGCCGGACGTGGTGCTGCTCGACGTGCACATGCCCGACGGCGGCGGTGCCGAGGTGCTGCGCCAGATCCGCACGAAGATCCCGGAGGTCACGTTCCTCGCGCTGTCGGTCTCCGACGCGGCCGAGGACGTCATCAACGTGATCCGCGCCGGCGCGCGCGGCTACGTCACCAAGACGATCTCCAGCCAGGAGCTGGTCAGGGCCGTCGTGCGGGTGTCGGAGGGCGACGCGGTGTTCTCGCCGCGGCTCGCCGGGTTCGTGCTGGACGCGTTCGCCGACCGGCCGGGCGCCGCGCCGATCAGCGACCCCGAGCTCGACCTGCTGACCCCGCGCGAACGCGACGTCCTGCGCCTGCTGGCCCGCGGCTACGCTTACAAGGAGATCGCGTCCGAGCTCTTCATCAGCGTCAAGACGGTGGAGACGCACGTGTCGAGCGTCCTGCGGAAGACCCAGCTCTCCAACCGGTACGAGCTCTCCCGCTGGGCCACGGATCGCAGACTGGTCTGAGGGGAATGTGATCGACAAGGTCGCCCGCGGTGCCACCGAGGTGCTGGCGCCGTGGGTCTGGGTGATCTTGCTGCCGTTCGGCGTCGCCGCCGCGACGGAGAGCATCTGGGGAACGCTGCTGTGGGGGCTCGTCGTCGCGGTGACGGCGTCGGTGATCCCCATGGCCGTCATCGTGCGCGGCGCCCGCAAGGGCCGCTGGGACGGTCACCACGTGACGAACCGCGAGGGCCGGGTCGTCCCGCTGCTCACGGCGGGCGCGTCACTGGCCGCCGGCACGGTGATCATGGTCCTCGGCCACGCGCCGGGGAGCGTGCTCGCGCTGGCGGGCAGCATGTTCGCGTCCCTGGTCGTCAGCATGGCCATCACGTTCGGCCTGAAGTGGAAGATCTCGCTGCACGCCGCCGTGGCGTGGGCCGCCGTGGTGACGCTGTGGGTCGTGTACGGGCCGTGGTGGCTGCTGCTCGCGTTGCCGGCCGCGCTGGTGGCGTGGTCGCGGGTCGAGCTCGGCGACCACACGACCGCCCAGGTGCTGGCGGGGTCGGTGCTGGGCGTGGTCGTGGGCGGCGGCAGCTTCTGGCTGCTCAGCCAATCTCTTTGAAGCTGGAGATCTTCATCTCGTTGTCGACCGCGGCGACCGACACCTCGACCATGATGTCGCGCTGCTTGCCGATGTCCGTGACGAGGGCGAGGTTCACGGTGACGACCCAGACGGGCCCGTTCGAGCGCACCGGGATCGGCGAGAGGGTGCACGTGACCGAGGAGTAGTTCTTCCAGCGCTTCTCGAACTCGGCCCGCGGTTCCCGCGCGCTCTCCTGGAAGTCCAGCCATGCCGTCTCGACGTCGGCGCGGGGCAGCCTCGCGTAGTGCTGCTGGACGAACGTGATCGCCTCCGCCGCCGTGAAGTAGCGGGTCGTCTGCGAGGTGGGGAAGTTGGTCTCGTCGCCGGAGTGACCGCCGCTGGTGCCGCCCCAGTACGCGGCCGCCGCGCCGCCGCCGATCGCGAGCACCGCGATGACCGAGAGGATCACGAGGATCCGGCGGTTCGGCGGCCTGCGCCTCGCCGGTTCGGGGATCGGCAGGGGCTGCGAGGGCTGCGGCCCCGCGGACAGCAGGTCGGTGGCCTCCTGCGCGGTCGGCCGGTCCTGCTTCTCGTTCGAGAGCAGGCGCATGAGCAGCGGGGTGAGCTCGCCCGCGTTCTTGGGGTCGCGCAGCTGCCCGCTCGCGGCCCGGTAGATGAGGCCGAAGCTGTTGTCGCTGGGCCCGAAGACGGACTCGCCCTCGATGGCCGAGTAGATGGTGGCGCCGAGCGAGAACACGTCGGACGCCTCGTTCGGCTGCTCGCCCCTGGCGACCTCGGGCGCGAGGTAGGCGGGCGTGCCCGCGATCACGCCGGTCTCGGTCATCGTGCCGTCGCCGACGGCCTTGGAGATGCCGAAGTCGGTGATCTTGACCGTGCCGTCGTGGCCGATCAGGACGTTGCCGGGCTTGATGTCGCGGTGGACCAGCCCCGCGTTGTGCGCCGCTGCCAGCGCGGAGGCGACCTTGGCGCCGATGCTCGCGGCCTGGGCCGGCCTGAGGGGACCCCTCTGGGCGATGAGCGTCGAGAGGCTGACAGAAGGCAGGTACTCCATGACGATCCACGGCTCTTCGTGGTGGCTCACGACGTCGAAGACCGCGATCGCGTGCGGGTGGTGCAACCTCGCCGCGTTGCGCGCCTCGCGCATGGCCTTCTGGTGGTCACCGGTGACGAGCTGCTTGACCGCGACCTCGCGCGCCAGCACCTCGTCGCGCGCCCGCCAGACCACCCCCATCGCTCCGCTGCCGATGTGCTCGAGCAGCGTGTAGCGATTCCCGATGGTCGTCACACCATGAGACTAATCAATTGCGGAGACGGACATCCGCGCTTCCCGTGCGAGGGGTGGCGCAGATCGCTCCCGGCCGGCTCCCCGGTGGGGACTGGAGTCCGGAACGTGCAGGTGGGGACGTGTCCTCGTCGCTGCCCACGACGGCGAACACAGCGTCTCAGGTGGTGCCTCCCGGTGACGAGCTGCCCGCAGCTCGCCCCGCGCCCGTCGGACCACCCGGTGGCGGGACCTAGTCGATCGTCGACACGAGCTTCTGCAGCTCGCGGTCGAAGTCGATCCACAGGTCCTCCTCGCCCGGCTGGACGACGTCGTAGGAGCTGTCCAGGAAGTCCGCCACGTCCTCCGCGACCGCGCTGAGGATGGCGAACCCGGTCGGCGCGTTCAGCTCGACCAGGACGCGCTCCGGGTCGTCGGACGCGGGGCGGACCAGGATGTCGCCCTCACCGGACGGCGTCAGCAGCCCGTCGGCCAGCAGGTCGCGGGCGAACATCCACTCGACGCGGCCCGAGCCCGTGAAGAAGACGACCGCGACCGCGTAGGGGTCCTCCGGGTCGTAGACGAGCTCCGACTCGACCGGCGCGGGCGCCGCGCCGGGAGCCAGCAGCTGGAAAGTCGTGCGCTTGGTGACCTTCAGGTTCTCGGTGCTCATGTCGATGTCCTTGTCGGGTTGGTCTCCATGTCTCTTCAACAATGAGGAGACGGCCAACGAGCCCGGTAAGGACGCGATTCGCGTCGGAACCATCCTTCTGGGGGAGACGCACGTCTCACCCCTCAGTGTTTGACCAGGTCGCGCGTCTCGTTTGGTGAGACGTTCTGACCAGCCGCGACGGGCTTGCGACGGGTCAGTGCGACGCCCAGCAGGACCACCACCATGCCGATGACGACCCTCGCGTTCAGTTGCTCCCCGAGGAAGATCGCTCCAAGGAGTACGGACACCACCGGCAGCAGGTAACCGACAGTAGTCGCCGTGGTGGCGCCCTCGTCCGCGATGACGCGGTAGTTGAGGATGAACGCGACGCCGGTGCCGAACACGCCCAGCACGACCACGGCGGCGACGCCGACCCAGTGCAGGTGCAGCGGCTGCAGGCCGCCGAACGGGGTCGCGAGGACCAGCATCCCCACCGCGGTGGTCAGCTGCATCGCGGCGAGCTGGGTGGAGGTCGCGCCCGTGCCGACCAGGTAGCGGCCGGCGTAGGAGTAGCCGATGGCGTAGCTCGCGGCGCCGACGAGGCACAGGACCGCGCCCCAGCTCGCGATGCTGTTGGCGGCCTGCCACGGCGCGAAGATCAGCAGCACGCCGGCGAAGCCGAGCCCGAGACCGAGCATGCGGACCAGGTTGCCGATCCTCTCGGTGCCGAGCAGCAGGCCGATGGCGAGCGCGAAGAGCGGGGTCGTCGAGTTGAGCACCCCGGAGACGCCCGAGTCGACCGTCTGGCCGCCGAACGCGAAGAGCGTGAACGGGATCGCGCTGCCGAACAGCGCCACGAACAGCATGTGGCCCCAGATCCGGCGGTCGCGCGGCAGCGTCATCCTCGACAGCGCCAGCACGGCGAACAGCACGACCGCCCCGAAGAACGTCCGGACGAGCGAGATCTGCAGGGGAGCGAGGCTCCCGAGCGCGAGCTTCATCCAGAGGAAGCTGGACCCCCACAGCAGGGCGAGGACGCCCATCCTGATCAACGTTCCGCGTTGGTTCACCGCTCCACCATGCGCCCGGCGACACCTGAAAACAATTTAATTGTTGTGCAGAACCTTTAAGCAGCTCTGTAAGGTCGGGGCATGCTGGACGTGCGACGCATGCAGGTGCTCAGGGCCGTCGTGAGCACGGGTTCCATCACCGCGGCCGCGACGAACCTCGGCTACACCCCGTCGGCGGTGTCGCAGCAGGTCGCGGGCCTGGAGAAGCAGGCGGGGCTGCCGCTGCTGGAACGCGTCGGCCGGGGCATCCGGCCCACCGCGGCCGGCCGGTTGCTCACCGAGCACGCCGCCCGCCTCGCCGAGCAGCTCGCCGAGGCCGAGAGCGCCCTGACGGCGTTGCGCAACGGCTGCGCGGGCACGCTGCGCGTCCGCTACTTCGCCACGGCCGGAGCGGCCCTCGTGCCGCCCGCGGTGGCCACCTTCCGCGCCGAGCGCTCCGGTGTCGAGCTCGACCTCAAGCTGACCGAGCCGTACGACCCGTTCGAGGAGCTCGCCGCGGGCCGGGCGGACGTCGCGATCACCGTTCTGGAGGCCGACGCGCCGGCTCCCGACGGCATGGTCGCGCGGCTCCTGCTCGCCGACCCGTTCTACGCGGTGCTCCCGCGCGGCCACGCCCTGGCCCGCAAGCGCGTGCTCGACCTCGGCGAACTGGCCAACGAGCCCTGGATCAACGCGGACTGCGGCGCCGCCGGGCCGTGCGCGGACCTGGTGAAAAACGCGTGCGCGGGTGCGGGGTTCTCGCCGAAGGTCGCCGTGGAGAGCGACGACTACGCGACCGCGCAGGGGTTCGTCGCCGCGGGCCTCGGCGTCACGGTCATCCCGCGCCTCGGGCTCGGCTACGCGCACCCCGGCGTCGTCCTGCGGAAGGTGCGCAACCCGGAACCGGTGCGGCACATCCACGTCGTGTACCGCGAGGACGCGGCGTGGAACCCCGCCGTGCTGTCGCTGGCGGAGGCGCTGGAGAAGGCGGCGCGGGCCAGCTGACCCGCGCGTCCTCAGTAGCCCTGCGCGGCGCCGAGCGGCTTGTCGCTGCTCAGCAGCAGGTTGGGGCTGGCCCACTGGAACGAGATGCCGCGCCGTTCCGCGGTCTTGCCGCCGTTCTTCTTCGTGTACTCGACGTCGACCTCCCAGTAGAAGCCGGAGACCTCGGTCGCCTTGAGGATCTTGGCGTCCTTCATCCCGCCCCAGAAGGAGTCGAACCCGCCCTTGCCGCCGGGGTAGGAGCCCTGGAAGTTCGCGTTGCCCATGGACCACGCGTCGTTCGGCGAGCCGGGAGCGGTGGCGAAGTAGTCCTTGAGGAAGTCCTCCATGTCGGAGGGCTGCGGCTGGGTCGTCCACTGACCCGCCTTGCCCGCCGACTTGGGCGGCGTCGACTGCTTGGTGTTGCCGCCGTCCTGCGTCTGCTGGACCGACGTGTTGGTCCCCGCGTTGTTGCCGGAACCGTCGTCGTCCCCGCCGCTCGAGATCATGCTCGCGAACATGATGCCGACGACTGCAGCCGCGACGATGGCGAGTGCCGTGTAGACGGTCGACTTCTTGCTCTTCACCGACGACGCGAGCGACGAAGCGGGCTTCGGGCGCTGCGAGTACTGGGGTGCGGCGGCCGGGCGGCGGTTCTGCGGCGCCGGCTGGTGCTGCTGCTGCGACGGCACGGCCCGCGGCGGCGTGTGCAGGTCCACGCGCGTCGCGTTGGGCGGCGGCGGGGTCTGCTGCGGCGGCAGGGCCCTCGTGGCGGCCTGCTGGGGCTGCGGCTGCTGCACCGGCGCGCCGCGCCACGACGGCGGGTGCGTCGGGGCGACCACGGCCGGGATGAACGCGGGAGCGGCCTGGCCGTTCGCGACCGCGGCGAGCGCGTCGCGGGCCTCGGCCATCGTCGGGCGGTCCTCGGGCTCCGCGCGCAGCAGGCGCATCAGCAGCGCGGTCAGCGGACCCGCGTTGCGCGGCGGGTTGACCTTGCCGGACGCGACCTTGTGCAGCAGCGCGATCGTGTTCTCGCTCAGCCCGAACGGGGGCTCGCCCTCGATCGCCGCGTACAGCGTGGAGCCGAGGGAGAAGACGTCGGACGGTGAACCCGGGTCGTAGCCCTTGGCGACCTCGGGGGCGAGGTAGGCCGGGGTGCCCGCGAGCATGCCCGTCGCGGTGACCGTGACGTCACCGGTCGCGCGGGAGATGCCGAAGTCGGTGATCTTGACCGTGCCGTCGTCGCCGAGCAGCACGTTGCCGGGCTTGATGTCGCGGTGCACGATGCCCGCGTTGTGCGCGGCGGCCAGCGCCGAGGCGACCTGCATGCCGATCGACGCCACGTCGCGCGGCGGGAGGGTGCCGCGTTCGGACAGCACGCCCGAGAGGCTCTTGGACGGCAGGTACTCCATCACCAGCCACGGCTGGCCGTCGTCCTCGGCCACGTCGTAGACGGCCACGGCGTGCGGGTGCTGCAGACGCGCGGCGATGCGGCCCTCGCGCATGGCGCGGCGCTTCGCCTCGTCGGTGTCGGCCTCGGCGAGTCCTGGCTGCAGAAGAAGCTGCTTGACCGCGACGGTGCGGTGCAGGCGTTCGTCGTGTGCTGTCCAGACGACGCCCATGGCGCCGCTACCGATTCTCTGGCTCAATCGGTAGCGACCAGCGACCAATCGGCCATCGTCGGTCACAGTTGCTCCCCGCTGTGCGGTCACTTGCTCTCTGTTCAACGGCTCATCACACCTATGGGTTCAGATCACCCAGCAGTGCGGGTACCCACCATACGAGACTTCTGCGGAGTAGCGACGCTTAACCCTGAGCTGGCGGCGGCGGGCCGCTGGAGCTCGGTGGCGCTGACGACGGCGGCCTCGTGGTGGTCGTCGTCGTGGTCGTTGTCGTCGTGGTCGTCGTCGTGGTGGTCGTGGTTGTGGTCGTCGGTGGTGCAGACGTCGTTTCCTGCGTCGTGGTTGCCTCGGGAGTGGTGGTGGTCACCTCGGCCGCCGAACTCGTCGTCGTCGTCGGCACCACGGAGGACGAGCTCACCGGTGGCGCGGACGGGGTCTTCTCCTCGTCCTTGTTGAACACTCCCAGCGCGACCATCAGACCACCGATGACCAGCAGCAACGCAAGCACGACCGCGGCGATCACCAGCGGCTTGTTGTCCTGCTGCGGCGACCGGGCGGGCGCCATCGGGGGTGCCGTGCGCGGCGGGGACGTGCGCACCGACGCCGCCGCCGGACGGACCACGCGGGTCCGCTCGGGCTCCACGTACGTCGTCGGGTCGGGTCCCGCGGGCACCGGCAGGCCGCTGAACGACGGCGAACGGCCGTGCGCCACGGCGTTGAGCACGTCCCGCGCCTGCGACATCGTCGGCCGGTCGTCCGGATCGAAGTTGAGCAGGTACAGCAGCGTGTCGGCGAGCGGGTGGTCGACCGTCGGCGGGTTGATCCGCCCGGCCGCCACGGCGTGCAGGACACCGAGGGTGTTCTCGCTCACTCCGTAGGGCGGTTCGCCCTCCATCGCGGCGAACAGCGTCGAGCCGAGCGAGTAGACGTCCGAGGCGGGCGTCGGGTCCTGGCCGCGCGCGATTTCCGGCGCGAGGTAGGCGGGCGTGCCGGCGATCAGGCCGGTCTTGGTGACCGTGATGTCGTCGGAGGCGCGCGAGATGCCGAAGTCGGTGATCTTGACGATCCCGTTCTCGGCGATCAGCACGTTGCCCGGCTTCACGTCGCGGTGCACGATGCCCGCCGCGTGGGCCGCGGCCAGCGCCGCCGCGCACTGCGCGCCGATGTGGGCGACCTCGACCGGGTCCATCGGCCCGCCCTCGGCCAGCGCGTCGGCGAGGCTGTAGGACGGCAGGTACTCCATGACCAGGCACGGGACGCCGTCTTCCTCGACGACGTCGTACACGGCGATGGCGTTCGGGTGGTGCAGCTTGGCGGCGATGCGGCCCTCGCGCATGGCGCGCTGGATGGCCTCGTCCTGCTCGGACTCGTCGAGACCGGGGGCGAGCAGCAACTGCTTGATCGCCACCTCGCGGCCGAGGCGCTCGTCGTGGGCTCGCCAGACGATGCCCATCGCGCCGGAGCCGATGCGGTCGAGGAAGCGGTAGCGGTCCGCGATCAGGCGGCCGTCCGAGGTGTCGGACGTCGTCACAGGACCACCCCGGCCTCACACGACAGCGTGACTGCGGCTTCGGCAGCAGGTCCCACGCTCGTGCTCCTAGTGCGGTAGTCGGCGGTCGTCCGGAATCGCCCGCACAGGGTACCTGTCGCGGGCCACCGCTGAGCTACCCGTCGTACGTCAGTTCGCCGGGGTGAAGAAGTCGAAGCCGCCGACGACGTCGCCCACGGTGCCGAGGACCGGGTCGAGCAGGCCGAGGTCCACGCTCACGTCGACCGGGTTGCTCTGCGTGGGGAGCGGGTTCGAGGCGGGGGGCGTGCTGCTCGGCGGGGTGGCCGAGTTCGACGTGGACGCCGGCGGCGGCGGTGTCGTCGAGGAGGTGGGTGGCGCGGGCGTCTCGCTCGACGGCGGCGTGCTCGGCTGGCTCGTCTCCGTGGAGGAGGACGGCGTGCTCGTGGCGGGCGGCGTCTGCGAGGTGGGCTGCTGCTGCGTCGGCTGCTGCTGGGTCTGCGTCTGCTGCGTCGGGCGCTGCGGCTGCTGGGTCTGGACGTACGGGGCGACCCGCGTGGTCGGGTCCGCCGACGTCTCCTGCGTCTCCGTCGCGTCGGCCTGCTGCGTCTTGTTCGACGGCAGCTTCACGACGCCGCCCTCGGTGCCGGCGCTCGCGGCGCGGGCCTGGGCGCGCTCGTCGAACCGCACCTCGGCGAGCGGGCGCTCGTCCGGCGAGGACAGCAGCGAGGAGGCGGCGAACGCCATCGACCCGCACAGGACCACGCCACCGCTGGCGGCGACGGCCAGCTTGCCGACCGTGAAGCCGCCGCGCTGGGTGTCGTCGGACCGGCCCTCGCGGCGCAGCAGCTCCGTGATGTGCAGCTCGCGCATGGGCTGCTTCTTCGGCTTGCTGCCCGAAGCCTTGACGGGCTTGAACTTGACCGTCGACTCGAACGCCTCGGGGGTGATGTCGTCGGTGATCACCGGGATCTCCACGGTTTCCGCCTCGCGGCGGGCGATCAGCTCGGCGACCGACAGCTGCCCGGTCGACTCCGCCGACCCGGTCAACCGCCGACGATGGTCCTCAATCGACACCGCTCGTTCACCCTTCCAAGTTCGCGTACGCGCACTGGCGGGAACATGGATACCGAATCGTGACCCGAGATGTAACCCCTTCGGGGGAATTTTCACTGTCTGAACCCGGTTTTCGCGACGAGCGGTCACCGTTCGACTGCGAACGGCGATCCGGTTGGGCGCGACCTAACAGCCGGGCCTAACTCCGCTGCGCCGAAAGGACCTCGGTGCCGACGATCCGGGGCTGGGTCGTGTCGGTGAGCCGGAAGAGCTGTTCGACGCGCAGCCAGCTCCCGTCGACCTCCTGCAGGGAGACGACCGCGAGCACCGAGCCGTCCGGCCGCAGCGACGTCTGGTCGACGTTGACCGTTTTGACCAGTCCCCAGGCTTTGGTGAACGCCTCCGGGTCCGCGCCGACGAGGTCGGGCGAGAGCAGCTTGGCCGCCGAGCCCGGCTTGGTCGTGAGCAGCTCGTAGAACCGCTTCACCACGTCCACCTGCGGGTGCGGGCCGATCGAGACCGACGGCGTCGTCGGTTCCGGGGTCTGCAGCAGCAGCGCGGAGGGCTGCGGCATGGGCGCGGCGGATGTCTGCGGCACCGGCGGGCGCTCGTTCGGCACCTGGGCGGACAGCACGTCCGGGCGCAGCGCGCTCGAGCCGGACAGCGCGACGGGGCGCTCGGCGTACGGGACGCCGGAGTTCGCGGGCCGTTGACCGGCCATGACCGCCGCACCCGTGATGGAGCCGATGAGCACGGCGGCGCCGGTCAGCAGGCCCACGGCCCTGGCGACGCGGGTGCGCTTGGCGCGCCGGCGGCGGCCGGGGACGACCGGGATGACGGCCGTCGTCGCGGTCATGTTCTCGGTGGGACCGAGCAGCGAGGCGACCAGCGCGTCGGTCGAGGCCTCCTCGTGCGACGGGATGCGGACCGGCTGCTGCTTGAGCAGGTCGGCCACGCTGATCGACCCGGAGCGGGTGTGCCGCCGGCCGGTCGTCGCGGGACGCTGCACTGGTCTCGTCCTCCGTACTGTGCGTGGTCATCTGAAGACGTACCGTAGCTAAGCGGGAGGGCGCCAGCCCCAGTCCGGATTTCATCCGTTCGTGGCGGTCAGCGGTGCTCTGGAATCGGTCAAAGGTCTTTGCTGCTGTCGCTGCGCGCGGACGACCTCGGGCCGCGTCAGCCGCCCGGCGTCAACCGCTCACCGCTGATCAACGGGAGGTCGCCGAGCGTGAAGCTGAGTTCGCGCTTCTCCGTGCTGACCGAGCCGTCCTTCTTCGTCACCTGCAGCAGGCTGATGGTGAGGCCCTTGGTCGGGTCGACGGCGATCTCCTTCACCTCGATCAGCGAGATGTCCGCGAGCCTGCCCTCCAGCAGCGCGTCGGCGTTGGAACGCACGGCGTCCGTGGTGAGGGCGAGCGCGGTGACGGAGTTCGCCGCCATCTCGGTGTAGAAGTCCTGGGTCTTCTGCGCGATCTGCGTGCCGTCGACCACCGGGGCCTGCGTGACCGGGACCGTCGTGATGACGGGCGCCGCGGTGCCGGGCGGTGCGGTGCCGGGCGGCGCGGCGCTGCCCGAGGGCGCCCGGCCGCTCGTGCCCGGCGCGCGGCTGGGACCGGTGCCGGTTCCGGGGACGGGGGCCGCCTCGCCGGTGTCCGCGGCCGACGGGTGCGGACCGGTGGCGGACGGGGTGGTGGCGCCCGTGGGCAGCTGGGAGATCAGCGGCACGTCCGACGGGTAGCCGGGCAGGCCGACCTGGTCCACGTGGCCGCTGCCGCCGACCAGCTTGGCCGCGGCGATGCTCAGGCCGACCAGCACCAGCACGGACGACACGACGGCGAACCACGCCGCGCGCTTCCAGGTGCGCGGCGGCGTGACCGACGCGGGCACCATGCCGATGTTGAACTTCCGCAGCCCGTCGGTGTCCTGCAGCGGGTCGACCTCCCGCCCGCGGGGTCGCGGGATGAGATCGCCCACGCCGACGGTCCGCGCGTGCGGTTGCTGCCCGAGCGGCAGCCGCCCGAATGACTCGGCGGCGCCGTCGGCGAGACGGTGCTTGCCCGGCAGTTCGTCCATCCGACACCCCTCTGCGACGCAATCAGAGTAGGGCCGTCCGGAGGCACGGAAATCACCAAATGGGGGCGTTCGGGACGAGTGACACTCGATCGTGTGGATTTGTCAGCGGGGCGGGAGTTGCGCTTGACCGCTGTTCAACTGCTTGCGCGTCTTCTGCACGCCGTTGACCGCGGCCAGACCGCTACCACCGGCGATCAGCGCGCCGATCACGTCGGCACCCAGCGTGTCGCCGCCGGTGATCAGCAGGCCGATCGCGGCACCGGCCGTCGTGATGATCGCGGTCTTCCAGCGGTTGCGGACGAACTGCGAGACGGGCGCCCCGGAGAGGCCCTTCTTGTTCGCGGCCGAACCGAGCAGTGCCAGGTAAGCGTCGTGCGCCAAGGCGGCGAGCAGGCCGGCGATGGCGATCAGTGCGGCGATGAGGCCCATGCCTCCAGTGTGCCTCCAGATTTTTGCGGTGGACCATCCGTGATCGCCCTGATATCCGATTCGGGTGGACATGTTCTGGCACGACGACTGCCTCGAGCACGACGCCGGTGAGGGCCTGTGGGAGCTGCCGGGCTCCTGGCCGTGGCTCGACGTGGCCGAGCCGCACCCGGAGAACGCCGCGCGCCTGCGCACGTTCCGGCACGCGTTGACGCACGGACCGGTCGCCGGTCATCTGCGATGGCACGAGGGACGGCATGCGTCCGTCGACGAGCTTCTGCTCGTGCACACGGCGGGCTACCTCGACTCGTTGCGCGTATCGGAGCGGGTGCCGCTGGAGGTGAACACGGTCGTGGGACCGGAGACGTGGCGTTCGGCCTGCGCGGCGGCGGGGACGGCGTTGGCGGCGTTGGAGTCCGGCGCACCGCTGGCGTACGCGCTCGTCCGGCCGCCGGGACACCACGCGCAGCCGGACGCGGCCGACGGCTACTGCTTCGTGAACAACGCGGCTCTCGTGGCGGAAACCGCGCGGCGGCAGGGGAAACGGGTCGCCGTGCTGGACTGGGACGTGCACCACGGCAACGGCACGCAGGAGGTGTTCTACGACCGTCCGGACGTGCTGACGATCTCGGTGCACATGCGCCACGGCGCGTGGGGCACGAACCACCCGCAGACGGGTGCGCCGTCGGAGGTGGGCGCCCACGGGCGGAACGTGAACATCGAGCTTTCGCTCGGTGCGGGCGACACGGCATACCTGCGCGCGCTCGACGAGATCGCCTTCCCGCTGCTGCACGACTTCGCACCGGACCTGCTGGTCTGCGCGTCGGGGTTCGACGGGTCGGCGTTCGACCCCAACGGCCGCCACAACCTCACGGCCGGCGGGTACCGCGAGATCGGACGGCGGGTGGCGTCGTTCGGCACCCGCGTCGTGCTCACCCAGGAGGGCGGCTACCTGCGCGGGTACTCGGCGCTGTGCCTGCACGCGCTGGCCGAGGGGCTGCTGCGGCTGCCGGAGCTGCTGCTCGACGACCCGCTGGCCTACGTGCCGGACGACACCCAGC
>NZ_JBHXCW010000189.1:0-15613 GCF_042725365.1 Lentzea sp. NPDC060358
TATATAGCTCGGTCTGGGGGGCTCGGTGTTGTTTATACGAGACGGGCCGGACCCCGGGCGGCGCGGCGCCGCTGTTTCGCGAGTTCGCACTGGCTTCCCAGCGAACTCGCCGAAGTCTGCGGAGCAGCGACCAAAAGGTCAGTCCTCGACCCAGTCGAAGGTCTTCGACACGGCCTTCTTCCAGTTCTTGTACTCCGAGTCGCGGCGCTCGGAGTCCATCTGCGGCTCCCACTTCTTGTCCTCGGCCCAGTTCTCGCGGATGTCGTCCTCCGACTTCCAGAACCCGACCGCGAGACCGGCCGCGTAGGCGGCGCCCAGCGCGGTGGTCTCCGACACGACCGGCCTGATCACCGGCACACCGAGGATGTCCGCCTGGAACTGCATCAGCAGCTCGTTCACGACCATGCCGCCGTCGACCTTCAACGCGGTCAGGTCGACGCCCGAGTCGGCGTTCATCGCGTCGAGCACCTCCCGGGTCTGGAAGGCGGTCGCCTCCAGCACGGCCCGCGCGAGGTGGCCCTTGTTGACGAACCGGGTGAGGCCCACGATCGCGCCGCGGGCGTCGGACCGCCAGTAGGGCGCGAAGAGCCCCGAGAACGCCGGCACGAAGTACGCGCCGCCGTTGTCCTCCACGGACTTGGCGTGCTCCTCGATCTCGGCGGCCGACCCGATCATGCCGAGGTTGTCGCGCAGCCACTGCACCAGCGAGCCGGTGACGGCGATCGAGCCCTCGAGCGCGTAGACCGGCGCGGCATCACCGATCTTGTAGCAGATGGTGGTGAGCAACCCGTTCTCGCTCATCACCTTCTCGGTGCCGGTGTTGAGCAGCATGAAGTTGCCGGTGCCGTAGGTGTTCTTGGCCTCACCGGGCGAGAGGCAGGCCTGGCCGAACGTCGCCGCCTGCTGGTCGCCGAGGATGCCGGCGATCGGCACTCCGGCGAGCGCGCCGCGTTCGCGCACCTGGCCGTAGACCTCGGACGACGAGCGGATCTCCGGCAGCATCGACATCGGGATGCCCATGTCCTCGGCGATCGAGGAGTCCCACTGCAGCGTGTCGAGGTCCATCAGCATGGTGCGCGAGGCGTTCGTCGGGTCGGTGACGTGCACGCCGCCGCTCGTCCCGCCCGTCATGTTCCACAGCACCCACGTGTCCATGTTGCCGAACAGCAGGTCGCCCGCCTCGGCCTTCTCCCGCGCGCCCTCGACGTTGTCGAGGATCCAGCGGACCTTCGGCCCGGAGAAGTAGGTCGCGAGCGGCAGGCCGACCTTGGCCCGGTAGCGCTCCTGGCCGCCGCCGAGGTTGCCCAGCTCCGTGACGATCTTGTCGGTGCGGGTGTCCTGCCAGACGATCGCGTTGTAGACGGGTTCGCCGGTGTTCTTGTCCCACACCACCGCGGTCTCGCGCTGGTTGGTGATGCCGACGGCGACGATGTCCGAAGTGGACAGATCGGCCTTGGCGAGCGCGCCCGCGGCGACCTGGCGGGTGTTCTGCCAGACCTCCTTCGGGTCGTGCTCGACCCAGCCGGCCTTCGGGAAGATCTGCTCGTGCTCCTTCTGGTCGACCGACACCACCCGGCCCGAGTGGTCGAAGATCATGCAACGCGTCGACGTGGTGCCCTGGTCGATCGCGGCCACGTACTGGGTCATGCGAGAAGTCCTTTCAGACCGGGAGAACCAGGTAGAGCAACGCAGCCAGTGCGCCACCCACGAGCGGGCCCACGACGGGCACCCACGAGTAGCTCCAGTTGGCGTTGCCCTTGTTGCGGATCGGCATGAGGAAGGCGTAGGCGATGCGCGGACCGAGGTCGCGCGCCGGGTTGATGGCGTAGCCCGTCGGGCCACCGAGCGAGGTACCGATCACCAGGACGACGAACGCGACGGCGGCGTACCCGAGGGCCGAGTTGCCGAACGTCGGCACGCCGTCGACGGCCACCTTGGCGCCCGGCGACAGCAGGATCCACACCACCAGCACGAACGTGCCGATGATCTCGGAGACGAGGTTCCACGCCGCGTTGGGCACCGTGGGACCGGTGGAGAAGATGCCGAGCGTGTTCTGCGGCTCGTCGTGCGTGTCGAACTGGAGCTTGTAAGTCGCCCAGCAGAGCATCGCACCGATGACCGCGCCGACCATCTGTCCGAGGATGTAGACGGGAACGTCGCCCCACGGAGTCTTGTCCGCGATCGCGAGTCCCAGGGTGACGGCGGGGTTGAGGTGCGCCCCGCTCGGGTTGGCGATGCTGGCGCCCGTGAAGACGGCGAAGGCCCAGCCGACGTTGACGAACAGGAAACCGGTGCTGTTGCCGAGGGTGTCCTTGAGCACTTGGTTCGCGACTACACCGGTGCCCAGGAGGATGAGGACGGCGGTCCCCAGCATCTCCCAGACGAAGATCGAGCCTGCACTCATTGCCGACCTCCCGTGCTTTGCGGCCTGAGGAGAGCGCGCAACACCTGAGGTCAGGGCCGCGCCGCCCGCCTACAACGAGGTCGGACGCTATTACCGCGGTGATCGGTTGTCCATGCCAAGTGCCCGTGCATGGGCCGTTTTCAGGCCGTTGGGTCCTGGCGGGCCCGCCCATCGGCGAACGGGCGTTGCTGCAGGTAACGTGATCCGCGAGTCGTCACAGGGAGGCGCCTGTCGTGGCCACGCGAAGGAACCCAGCTGCAGCACCGCACACCCCCAGCGCTCCGCCGATCACCGGCAGGCTGGGCCCCGCCGAGCGCGAGGAGTCGTGGCAACGGCTGGAAAACGAGACGTTCGACCTCGTCGTGGTCGGCGGTGGTGTCGTCGGCGTCGGCGCGGCGCTCGACGCGGCCACGCGCGGCCTGCGGGTGGCGCTGGTCGAGGCCCGCGACCTGGCGTCCGGCACGTCCAGCCGGTCGTCCAAGCTCTTCCACGGCGGCCTGCGCTACCTGGAGCAGCTCGAGTTCGGGCTGGTCCGCGAGGCGCTGCGCGAACGCGAGCTCATGCTCACCCGCATCGCCCCGCACCTGGTGAAGCCCGTGCCGTTCCTCTACCCGCTGTCGAACCGGGTCTGGGAGCGCCCGTACACGGCGGCCGGCCTGTTCCTCTACGACACGATGGGCGGCGCCCGGTCCGTTCCCGGCCAGAAGCACCTCACCCGCGCGGGCGCGCTGCGGCTGGTCCCGGCGCTGAAGCGGGACGCGCTGATCGGCGGCATCCGCTACTACGACGCCCAGGCCGACGACGCCCGGCACACGATGATGGTCGGCCGCACCGCCGCCCACTACGGTGCCGTCGTGCGCACGTCGACGCAGGTCGTCGGCTTCCTGCGCGAGGCGGACCGGGTGTCCGGCGTGCGGGTGCGCGATGTGGAGGACGGCCGCGAGGTCGACGTGCGGGCGCACGCGGTGATCAACGCGACCGGCGTGTGGACCGACGAGCTGCAGCACCTGTCCGGCTCGCGCGGCCGGTTCCGGGTGCGCGCGTCGAAGGGCGTGCACATCGTCGTCCCCCGCGACCGGATCGTCGCCGAGTCCGGGATGATCCTGCGCACCGAGAAGTCCGTGCTGTTCGTGATCCCGTGGCGCAACCACTGGATCGTCGGCACCACCGACACGGACTGGAACCTCGACCTGGCGCACCCCGCGGCGACCAAGCACGACATCGACTACATCCTCGAGCACGTCAACTCGGTCCTCGCGACGCCGTTGACGCACGACGACATCGAGGGCGTCTACGCGGGCCTGCGGCCGTTGCTCGCGGGCGAGTCCGACTCGACGTCGAAGCTGTCGCGCGAGCACGCCGTGGCACGGGTGGCGCCCGGCCTGGTGGCGATCGCGGGCGGCAAGTACACGACGTACCGGGTGATGGGCGCGGACGCCGTCGACGCGGCGCACGTCGACCTGCCGGGCCGGATCCAGCCGTCGATCACGGACAAGGTGCCGCTCGTCGGCGCCGACGGCTACCACGCGCTGGTCAACCAGGCCGACCAGTTGGCGGCCAAGCACGGCCTGCACCCGTACCGCGTCCGGCACCTGCTCGACCGCTACGGCTCGCTCGTGCACGAGGTGCTGTCGCTGGCCGCGGACGACCAGGAACTGCTCAAGCCGATCCCGGCCTCCCCCGACTACCTGCAGGTGGAGGCGGTGTACGCGGCTTCGCACGAGGGCGCGATGCACCTGGAGGACGTGCTGACCAGGCGCACCCGCATCTCCATCGAGTACGCCCACCGCGGCGTCGACTCGGCGGAGGCGGTGGCGAGGCTGGTCGCGCCGGTGCTCGGCTGGGACGAGGACACGATCAAGCGCGAGGTCGAGGTCTACAACGCCCGCGTCGAGTCCGAGCGCACGTCGCAGACGAAGGCGGACGACCAGGCGGCGGACGCGGTCCGCGCGGCGGCCCCGGAAGCGCGTCCCCAGTTGACCGAACCGGTGACCTGACCACGGCGT
This sequence comes from Lentzea sp. NPDC060358, assembly GCF_042725365.1. Taxonomy (NCBI): domain Bacteria; kingdom Bacillati; phylum Actinomycetota; class Actinomycetes; order Pseudonocardiales; family Pseudonocardiaceae; genus Lentzea; species Lentzea sp. NPDC060358. The sequence continues at coordinate 4,411 of NZ_JBHXCW010000189.1, forward strand.
GCCGATCCGCGAGGCCTGATCTTCCGCAGGCTCGGCCTCGCTGGCACACGGCACGACACCGCGCACGTGGAGCCGGTCCTGCTCTGAGCACGCGGAAGGCCCCCGGAACTGGTTCCGGGGGCCTTCCGGGACGGGTCAGGCCAGTGCGGCCAGCGCCGTGTGGACCATGACGCGGACGCCCACGAGGAGCGCGCGCTCGTCCAGGTCGAACGTCGGCTGGTGCAGGTCCCGCTGCTTCTCCACCCCGTTCCACACGCCGAGGCGCGCGAACGAACCGGGCACGTGCTCCAGGTACCAGCCGAAGTCCTCGCCGCCGGAGGACTGCTCGGTGCCGGCCAGCGCGTCGTCACCCAGGGCGGCCTCGATGCCCGCCCGCAGGATCTGCGTCGACTCGCGTTCGTTGACCACCGGCGGCACGCCGCGGCGGTGGTGCAGGTCGAAGCCGACGCCCGTGGGTGCCAGCAGCCCGGTGACCAGGTCCTTGACCAGCGGCTCCAGCTCGGCCCAGATGTCGCGGTCGCCGGTGCGCAGCGTGCCGCGCAGCAGGCCGTCCTGCGGCACCGCGTTGGGCGCCTCACCCGCGTGGACCGCGCCCCACACCAGGACGGTGCCGGAGCGGGGGTCGACGCGGCGCGACAGCATCGTCGGCAGGCCGGTGATGACCGTGCCGAGGGCGTGGACCAGGTCCGCGGTCAGGTGCGGGCGCGAGGTGTGGCCGCCCGGCGAGTTGAGCCGCAGTTCCAGCAGGTCGGAGGCCGACGTGATGGCGCCGATGCGGGTGCCCACGCGGCCGACCTGCAGGCGCGGGTCGCAGTGCAGGCCGAAGATGCGCTCCACGCCGTCGAGGCCGCCCGCCGCCAGCACGTCGAGCGCGCCGCCGGGCATGACCTCCTCCGCCGGCTGGAAGACCAGGCGGACGCGGCCGGGGAGCTCCGTGGCCGAGGCGAGCGCGAGGGCCGTGGCGAGCAGGATCGTCGTGTGGGCGTCGTGGCCGCACGCGTGCGACACCCCGTCCACAGTGGAACCGAACGGCAGGCCGGTGTTCTCGTGCAGCGGGAGGGCGTCCATGTCGGCGCGCAGGGCGACGCAGCGGGGGCCGCTGCCGATGTCGCAGACCATGCCCGTGCCGCCGGGGAGGATGCGCGGCTTGAGGCCGACCTCGCGCAGCAGCTTGGCCACCAGTTCGGTGGTGTTGTACTCGCGCCGGGAGAGCTCTGGGTGGGAGTGGATGTGGCGGCGCCAGGCGACGACGTCGGCGGCGTGCACCTTCAGCCAGTCGTCGAGCCACGCGGGGCCGCGACCGTCTCCGAGATCATCCACACCAGACATGCTCACCCCGGTGGGGCCGACGAGCATCTCAGGGGAAGTCTTCACAGTTGAGGGACCCGAGGGCCGGGAGTCCAGAACCGTCATGCCGCACCTCCGCGGGCCAGCAGCCGTGCGCGCTGCTGGGAATCGGTGGCTGTCGCGATCGTCGTCCAAGCCATGGCAAGTGCTCCGTCGAGGAGCGCACGGTCGGCCGACGCCGAGGCACAGGCGGTCGCGAACTCTTGTTGGTGGTTCACCGCGTCTCCGCAGTCGATGGCGATGGTCGGGTGGATGGCGGGCAACACTCGTGTCACGTTGCCCATGTCGGTGCTGCCGATCTTCTCCCGCTGCTCCTGCTCCGGCGAGAGGGGGCGTCGTCCCAGCTCGGTGGCCGCGCGCCGGTAGGCGTCGGCCAGCCACTGGTCGGGAGTCAGCTCGGCGTAGATCGGTGACACCTGCTCGACCTCATGGGTGCAGCCGGTCGCGAGCGCGCCGGCTCTGAAGCAGTCCCGGATCCGGTTCTCCAGACGCTGCAACGATTCCAGGTTCTCCGCCCTCACGTCGAACATCGCCGACGCGCGGGCGGGTATTACGTTCGGCACGGTACCGCCGTGGGTGACGATGCCGCTCACCATCTGGCCGGGCTCGAAGTGCTGCCGCAGCAGGCTGATCGACAGCTGCGCGATCGTGACCGCGTCCGCGGCGTTGACGCCCAGGTGGGGCGCGGCGGCCGCGTGCGACGGCTTGCCCGTGTAGTGCACCTTCAGGTCGGTGATGGCCAGCGACTTCGCGGCGCACGACTCGTACGGCGCCGGGTGCACCATCATCGAGAGCGAGACGTCGTCGAACACGCCCCGTTCCAGCATGAGCACCTTGCCGCCGCCGACCTCTTCGGCCGGCGTGCCGATCACCTTCACGGTGACACCCAGCTGGTCGGCGACGTCACGCAGGGCGAGACCGGCGCCGACGGAGGCGGCGGCGATGACGTTGTGACCGCACGCGTGCCCGACTTCGGGCAGAGCGTCGTACTCGGCACACAGCGCCAGCACCAGCTCGCCGTCGCCGAAGGTGGCGACGAAGGCCGTGTCCAGTCCAGCGACACCGCGCTCGACCTCGAAACCCTCCCCGACCAGCAACGACGTGATCTTCTCGACGCTGCGGTGCTCCTCGAAGGCCAGCTCTGGTTCGGCGTGGATCGAGTGCGAGAGGTCCAGCAGGGCATCCGAGTACCGCTCGACGGCCGAGCGCGTGCTGATCTTCAAGTCGGTACCCATTGCCACCATCCTGCATCACCACCTGGAGGACGCGGCGCGCTGATGATGATCAATCGGACGGCCGGTCGCAGCGCTGCGCCGAGCGGCGAGCGAGTTTCGGTCTGACCGATCAACGATGACGCAAAGGGTCGAGAGCCACGCTTAACTTTGACTATTACGTCCCATCAGATGGGAAGAACCGTCTCAGCCGGACTCAGCCCTTCTTGGCCTTGCGCTCCTTGCGCCACACGGCCCACCGCTTCTTGTTGCGGTAGTAGACCAGCACGAACAGCAACACGGCGATGCCGCCCATCCACAGCTTGCGCTTGGTCTCCGCCCGCTCTTCCGGAGACGGCTCCTGCGGCGCGTTCACGCTGGGAGCCGGGTTCACCGCTGTCGTCTGCTGCGCGGCCAACGGCGCGTTCACGGCCTCTTGCGCGGACGCCACACCGGCGATCCCGACAACGCTCATCAGCGCGAACACGCAGGCCAGCAGCAACCTCGACATGGCCTGAACTCTACCTCGAATACCACGTTCGATGGTCACCCAAACTAGTTAAGCGCCTACCGAGAGTCCGATCGAAACGCCCTCAGAATCTGCTCGGCGGCGAGGGTGGCGGTGAGCTCCCCCGACCGCACCTTCTCCACCACGGAGGGGGTCAGCGACCGCACGGCGGCGCTCTCGCGGACCTGCCGGCGCAGTTCGTCGTGGACCATCATCCAGGTCCAGTCGACCTGCTGGCGGCGCCGCCGTTCGTCCAGCTCGCCGGCGCCCTCCAGGGTCCGCCGGTGTTCCAGCACGCGGGACCAGAGCTCGTCGAGACCGGCTCCGGTGAGGCCGGAGCAGGTGAGCACCGGCGGGTGCCACACCGCGTCCGGCGGGCGCAGCAGCCGGAGCGCCCCGGCCAGTTCGCGGGCCGCCTTGCGGGCGTCCAGCTCGTGCTCGCCGTCGGCCTTGTTGACCGCGATGACGTCCGCGAGCTCGAGGATGCCCTTCTTGATGCCCTGGAGCTGGTCGCCGGTGCGCGCGAGCGTCAGGAACAGCGAGCAGTCCGTCATGTTCGCCACGGCGACCTCGGACTGCCCGACGCCGACGGTCTCGACCAGCACGACGTCGAACCCGGCCGCCTCGACCAGCACGATCGTCTCGCGGGTGGCCTGCGCGACGCCGCCGAGCGTGCCGGAGGTCGGAGACGGCCGGATGAACGCGTTCTCGTTCACCGACAGCCGCTGCATGCGCGTCTTGTCGCCCAGGATGCTGCCGCCGGTGCGGGTGGACGACGGGTCGACGGCGAGCACCGCGACCCGGTGGCCCTGCTCGGTCAGCGCGGTGCCGAGGGCGTCGATGAACGTCGACTTGCCCACGCCGGGCACGCCGGTGATGCCGACGCGGATCGCGTCGCCCGACTTCGGCAGCAGCTCGACGAGCAGTTCCTGGGCTTTGGCCCGGTGGTCGGCGCGCGTCGACTCGACCAGCGTGATCGCCCGCGCGAGCACGCCCCGGTTGCCGCCGAGCACGCCCTTCGCGTACTCGGCGACGTCGATCTGCCTAGGCATCGTGGCCGAGTTGACCCGCGAGCTTCACCAGCAGGTCCTTCGCCGCGTCCGCGATCACCGTGCCGGGCGGGAAGATCGCCGCGGCACCCGCCTCGTACAGCTCGGCGAAGTCCTGCGGCGGGATCACGCCGCCGACGACGATCATGATGTCCTCGCGGCCGAGGTCGGCGAGCGCCTGCTTGAGTGCGGGGACCAGGGTGAGGTGCCCGGCTGCCAGTGAGGAGACGCCGACGATGTGCACGTCGGCTTCGGTGGCCTGGCGGGCGACTTCGTCCGGTGTTTGGAACAGGGGGCCGACGTCGACGTCGAAGCCGAGGTCGGCGAAGGCGGTGGCGATGACTTTCTGGCCGCGGTCGTGGCCGTCCTGTCCCATTTTGGCGACGAGGATGCGGGGGCGGCGGCCTTCGTGTTCGGAGAAGGTCTCGACGACCTCACGGCAGGCGTCCACGTTGGACACTGGGCCGACCTCCTGCCGGTAGACGCCGGTGATGGTGCGGATCTGCGCGGAGTGGCGGCCCCAGACCTTGCCGAGCGACTCGGAGATCTCGCCGACGGTGGCCTTGGCGCGGGCGGCGTCGATCGCCAGCTCCAGCAGGTTCCCCCCACCGCCGGCGGCCCTGGTGAGCGCGTCGAGCGCACTGTCCACAGAGGACTGGTCGCGTTCTTCCCTCAACCGGCGGAGTTTGTCGAGCTGCTGGGCGCGCACCCCGGCGTTGTCGACCTTGAGGACGTCGATCTGCTCGTCGTCGGTCACCCGGTACTTGTTGACCCCGATCACCGGCTGACGGCCGGAGTCGATGCGGGCCTGGGTGCGGGCCGCGGCTTCCTCGATGCGCAGCTTGGGAATGCCCTCGTCGATCGCACGGGCCATACCGCCGGCCTTCTCGACCTCGGTGATGTGCTCCCACGCCTTGCCCGCAAGCTCATACGTCAGACGCTCGACATACGCACTGCCACCCCACGGGTCGATCACACGCGTCGTGCCGGACTCCTGCTGCAGCAGCAGCTGGGTGTTGCGGGCGATACGCGCGGAGAAGTCCGTGGGGAGGGCGAGGGCTTCGTCGAGTGCGTTGGTGTGCAACGACTGCGTGTGCCCCTGCGTCGCGGCCATCGCTTCGACGCAGGTGCGGGCGACGTTGTTGAACACGTCCTGAGCGGTGAGGCTCCAGCCGGACGTCTGGCAGTGGGTGCGCAGGCTCAGCGATTTCGGTGACGTGGGTTCGAAGTCGTTGACGAGCTTGGCCCACAGCAGACGGGCGGCGCGCATCTTGGCGATCTCCATGAAGTAGTTCATGCCGATCGCCCAGAAGAAGCTCAACCGCGGTGCGAACCGGTCCACGTCCAAGCCCGCCGCCTTGCCCGCGCGGATGTACTCGACGCCGTCGGCGAGGGTGTAGGCGAGTTCGAGGTCGGCTGTCGCGCCGGCTTCCTGCATGTGGTAGCCGGAGATGGAGATGGAGTTGAACTTCGGCATGTGCTGGGAGGTGTAGGAGAAGATGTCGGAGATGATCCGCATCGACTGCGCCGGCGGGTAGATGTAGGTGTTGCGGACCATGAACTCCTTGAGGATGTCGTTCTGGATGGTCCCCATGAGCTGCTCCGGCTTCACCCCCTGCTCCTCCGCCGCCACCACGAACAACGCCAGGATCGGCAGCACCGCGCCGTTCATCGTCATCGACACCGACATCCTGTCCAGCGGAATCCCGTCGAACAGGGTGCGCATGTCGTAGATCGAGTCGATCGCCACCCCGGCCATGCCCACATCACCCGCGACACGCGGGTGGTCGGAGTCGTAACCGCGGTGCGTGGCCAGGTCGAACGCGACACTGAGCCCCTTCTGCCCGGCCGCGAGGTTGCGCCGGTAGAAAGCGTTCGACTCCTCCGCCGTCGAGAACCCCGCGTACTGACGCACCGTCCACGGCTGGTTCACATACATCGTCGGATACGGGCCACGCAGAAACGGCGCCACACCGGGAAAGGTCTCCAGGAAATCCAGACCGTCGATGTCCTGCGGCCCGTACACCGGCTTGACCGCGATCCCCTCCGGCGTCTCCCACACCGGCAGATCGGCCTCGTACTCCGCCGACGGCAGCGGGCCGAGGTCGACGTCCGCGAAGTTGGGGATCATCGCTCCACTCCCAGGTGCTGGTAGGTGCTGGTGAGGATCTCCAGCGCGGGGCAGCCGGCGTAGACCTGGCCGTCGACGTCCGCGTCGGTCTTCTTGCCGGCCAGGAGCACCCGCTCGGCGCCGGCGTCGCGCAACGCCCGGACGGTCGCCACCGCCTGGTCGGAGTAGCTGGACTCGCTGCCGCACAGGACCGCGATCCTGGCTCCCGACTCCGCGAACCTGGCCGCGACCTCGTCCGGGGACTTCGTCGGGCCCGCGTCCGGGGTGGCGAAGCCGCCCGCGTTGAAGAGGTTGGCGGCGAAGGTCGCCCGCGCGGTGTGCGCGGCCACCGGACCGAGCGTGGCCAGGAAGACCCGCGGCCGTTCCGGCTGGGCGTCGGCGAGGTCGCGCAACTCCTCGAAGGCCTGTGCATAACGCACCCGCGGCAGCCCGAAACTGTCAGACCCGCTTGAGACACTTGGGATGGGGGGTGGATCCCCCCAGGGGGCCCGCGAATCTGCATCGATCCCGGAGCCGGGAACCGCCTCGGGAACGCCAGCGGCAGCGGACTCGGAAACCCCAGCGGCGGCGGCCTCGGGAGTCGCAGCGGCGGCGGCCTTGGGAACCCCAGCCGCAGCAGCGTCGGGAGTCCCAGCCGCAGCCGCCTCGGGAACGCCAGCAGCAGCCACCTCAGGAACCCCAACGGCAGCCACCTCGGAAACCCCAGCGGCGGCGGCCTTGGGAACACCAGCTGCGGCCGCCTCGGGAGTCCCAGCCGCAGCCGCCTCGGGAACACCAGCTGCGGCCGCCTCGGGAGTCCCAGCCGCAGCCGCCTCAGGAACCCCAGCCGCAGCCACCTCAGGAACCCCAGCAGCCACCGCAGGAACAGGGGCGCGGACCACGGGCTTCTCGCCCAGGTTCGGGAACTCGCTCACCCCGGTGATCGGGTCGCTCCGGTCCGCCAGCCGGGCCGACCGCGCGGCCCAGGTCCCGGCGATCCGCGCGCGGACCAGCTCACTCGCGGCGGGCAGGCCCCCGGCCCGTTCCAGCTCCTGGAACCAGGTCCAGGCCGACGCCGCCAGCTGCTCGGTCAGCTGTTCCACGTACCAGGAGCCGGCGGCGGGGTCGATCACCTCGCCGAGGTGCGACTCCTCCAGCAGCAGGTTCTGCGTGTTGCGGGCGATCCGGCGCGCGAACTCGTCCGGCAGCCCGATGGCCGCGTCGAACGGCTGCACCGTCACCGCGTCGGCGCCGCCGAGGCCCGCGGACAGGCAGGCCACGGTCGTGCGCAGCATGTTCACCCACGGGTCGCGGCGGGTCATCATCGCCGACGACGTCACCGCGTGCTGCACCTGCACGGCGCCGGGCACGCCGGACACCTCGGCCACCCGCGCCCACAGCCGGCGGGCGGCGCGCAGTTTCGCGATCGTCGTGAACTGGTCGGCCGTCGCCGCGTAGCGGAACTCCAGCTGCGCGAACGCGTCGGCGTCGGACAGGCCGGCGGAGGTCAGGGCGCGCAGGTACGAGACGGCCAGCGCCAGCGACGCGCCGAGCTCCTCGGTGTCGGAGCCGCCCGCGTCGTGGAACGGCAGCGCGTCCACCACGACCGTGCGCAGCGACGGGAACGTCGAGGTGGCCTGCCTGATCACGTCCAGGGCTTCACCCGAAGGGGTCAGCCCGAGGTTGCCGCGGACGTCGGTGGCGAGCACCGGCGCCTGGTCGTAGATCCGCAGCATCGCGCGGGCCGCGTCCACCGAACCGTCGAGCACGATCGGCGCGAGGTCCAGCAGGACGCCGTCGAGCAGGCGTTCCAGCGACGGCGCGGGCACGGCCAGCCAGAGCGACGTGACGCCGCCCTCCAGGTCGTTCATCACCGCGACCGGGTCGGGCACGGAGTGCCGCTGGCGGACGTCCCAGCCCTGCTTCGCCGGCACGAGGGCGTACGGCGGGAGGGCGTCGTCGCGGGTGTAGAGCGGCTGGAGCTCGATCCCGTCGTAGGTCCGCGTGACCAGTGAGTCGTAGCTCGCGCCGGTCTTGCTCAGGACGGCGTCGACCAGCTCACGCCACTGTTCCCTCGACGCCGAGGGGAACTCGTTCGGGCGGAATTCGGCGGGCAAGGCCAACTCCATCATGCGTTGCAGTGTCGCCGAGCGGTACCGGCACGGCTATGTGAGGTTCACCGCCGTTAACGATGCAGTGAACCCGCCCCGAGTCTCTCAGGAATGATGAACCGGTGGAGAACGGTGACCAGGAGCGCTTGATCGCGGGCAGATATCGACTGCTGCACCAGCTCGGTCAGGGCTCGATGGGCACCGTCTGGGCCGCTCACGACGAGGTGCTGCGGCGCCAGGTCGCGGTCAAGGAGATCCTGCGCCCGCCCGGCATGACCGACGTGGCCGCGGACGACCTGCGGGAACGGACGATGCGCGAGGCCCGCGCCGTCGCCGCGCTCTCCCACCCGAACCTCGTGACGCTCTACGACGTCGTCCAGCACGAGGGCGACCCGTGCGTCGTGATGGAACTGGTGCCGTCGCGCAGCCTCGGCGAGGTGCTGCAGGAGCAGGGCTGCCTCACCGAGAAGCAGGGCGCCGCGGTGCTCGACGCGGTCGCGGCGGCGCTGGCGGCCGCGCACCGGGCGGGGATCACGCACCGGGACGTGAAGCCCGGCAACGTGCTGATCGCCGATGACGGCCGGGTGAAGCTGACCGACTTCGGCATCGCGCGCAACGTCGCCGAGGCCACCATGACCGCCCGCGGCATCACGCTCGGCACGCCCGCCTACATCGCGCCCGAGGTGGCGCAGGGCGGCGACGTGTCGGAGGCCGCCGACCGCTGGTCGCTCGGCGCGACGATGTGGGCGGCGATGGCCGGCGAGCCGCCGTACGTGGGCAAGAACGTCATGCAGACCATCAACGCGGTGATCAACGGCGACGTGCCGGTGCCGGCGGGCGCGGGCAGGCTCGCGCCGGTGATCAGCGGGCTGATGCGCAAGGACGCCGCGGACCGGCTGCCGCTCGTCGAGGTGCGCAAGCAGGTCTACCCGCTGCTGCCCGAACCCGGCACGGACGCGTTCGAGGTGCGCGAGTCGGTGCGGCTGCCGGTGGTCGTGCGGCCCAAGCCGAAGATCGAACCGGACGCGCCGCTGGCCGACGACCCCGGCCCGCTGCCGTTCCTGGTCACCGAGCCGCTGCCGCCCCGCGAACGCGGCCGGGTCGCCTCCGCGCTCGTGCTGGTCGCGGCGGTGCTGCTGTTCGTGGCGGGCTCCGGTGGCGGGTTCGCGCTGACCAGGCTGGCCGCGGGCGAGTCGCTGCTGCCGCCGGCCCGGCAGACGACGCAGTCGCTGCCGACCCTGCCCACGTCGGCGCCGCTCGAGCCCAGGACCGCGTCCGCGGTGAGCGCGATCGGCGACCAGGGCGGCAAGTTCACGCTGAACGTCGACCAGAGCTGGACGTCCTACACCGAGCAGCGCGCCGCGGACACGCGGCTGCCCCCGTCGGCGGTGGTGCACTTCGTGTCGGGCAGCGGCGCGTACGAGGCGGCCGTGCACCGGTTCCCGGACTTCTACCCGAAGCGCGACATCAAGGTGTACTTCTCCGGCGTGCAGGCCCGGTGGCCCGGCCGGTTCTTCGGCGGCGAGCGGGTGCCGACGCCCAACCTCGCCGGGCCGCGGTTCGAGGACAGCGTCCAGTTCATCTACCGCACGGTCGAGGGCGACGAGCCCACCACGTTGCGGCGGTCGCACTTCTCCCGCGTGCTCCCCTACGGCAACGACCTGTGGGTCGTCGAGGTGGTCGTCCCCACGGAGCAGGAGGACGAGGCGAGGGCGCGCCTGTTCGACGCGATCGCCTCGACGTTCGCCCCGGTTTAACATCTGCCGGTGACTCCAGAAGAGCTGGCCGGCAAGGCCGCGGAAGAGATCCAGAGCCGCACCGGCATCGACAAGCACGACATCGCCATCGTGCTCGGCTCCGGCTGGCGGCCCGCCGCCGACGTGATCGGCGAGCCGGTCAGCGAGATCGGCGTGGGCGAACTGACGGGCTTCGAGGCGCCGACCGCGCTCGGCCACGGCGGCACCATCCGTTCCGTCGAGGTGGGCGGCAAGAAGGTCCTCGTCGTCCTCGGCCGCACCCACGGCTACGAGGGCAAGGGCGTGCAGAAGGTCGTGCACGGCGTGCGCACCGCCGCCGCCGCGGGCGTGTCGACGGTCGTGCTGACCAACGCTGCCGGTGGCCTGCGCCAGGGCATGTCCGTCGGGCAGCCGGTGCTGATCTCCGACCACCTCAACCTGACCTCGCTGTCGCCGCTGGTCGGCGCGCGGTTCGTGGACCTCACGGACCTGTACTCGCCGCGGTTGCGCGCGCTCGCGCAGGAGATCGACTCCTCGCTGGAGGAGGGCGTGTACGCGGGTCTGCCGGGCCCGCACTTCGAGACGCCCGCCGAGATCCGGATGCTGCGCACGATGGGTGCCGACCTGGTCGGCATGTCGACCGTGCACGAGGCCATCGCCGCGCGGGCCGAGGGCGTCGAGGTGTTCGGGCTGTCGCTCGTCACGAACCTCGCCGCGGGCATCACCGGTGAGCCGCTGAACCACCAGGAGGTGCTCGACGCCGGCGCCGCCGCGGCCGAGCGCATGGGCACGCTGCTGCGCGAGCTGGTGGACCGCGCATGAGCCTGACGCCGGCACTGCGTGACGCGACGTTCCGGTGGATCGCTGACGACCCCTCCTCCGCCACCCGCGAGGAGCTGCAGGGGGTTCTCGCGCGGGCGATGGGCGGCGACCCCGCCGCGCTCGAGGACCTCCGGGACCGCATGGCCGGGCCGCTCACGTTCGGCACCGCCGGGTTGCGCGGGCCGGTGCGGGCCGGCACGAACGGCATGAACGTCGCCACCGTCGTCCGCGCGACCGCCGGGCTGGCGGCGTGGCTGCGGACGCCCGGTGTGGTCTTCGTCGGCCGCGACGCCCGGCACGGGTCGGAGG
>NZ_JBHXCW010000190.1:0-15549 GCF_042725365.1 Lentzea sp. NPDC060358
GCCGGTGGGAGGTCCCACCGGCAGTGCGGGCGATCGCGGGTCGTGCGGTACCTGGGTGCAACGCACCCTGTTGGCGTCCCGTCCGCGCCCCTAGCGTCGAGATCATGAACGACGAACAGGTGATCGCGGACCAGCACGAGCGGTGGGTGTTCGGCTGGGACCGCCGCGAGGGCGACGAGCCCTTCGACTTCCGGCGGATCTTCGGCGGCCTCTACGACTTCTCCGGCCCCGTCCGCCTCTACGACGACTTCGACCCCGAGCAGAGGGTCGCGACGACCGCCGCCGAGTACGGCGCCATCTGGGAGCCCGCGTTTCGCGACATGGTCTCCGCCCACCACGCGGTCGACGACGGCCCGCACCTCCTCGCCGGGGGTGACCTGGCCGCGTCCACGCTGAGGTTCGTGGCCAGGATCGTGACCGCCGATGCCGTGACGGACATCCGCACCACGTCGTCCCTCGTGTGGCGCCGGACGGCCGGCGGGTGGCGGATCGTCCGCGAGCACAACTCGACGAAGGTGCTGCCCGCGGGGGAGCTGGACGGCCGGTTCTAGGCCCGGCGCTCGCTCGGGTTCGCCGTCCAGCTGGCCAGGATGTCCATGGCCTGCCGGGACGGCGAGCCGGGCGCGGTCGTGTAGACGTACAGCATCGTGTCCTGGTCGCCCGGCAGCACGAACGACTCGTAGTCGACGGTGAGGTCGCCGACCAGCGGGTGGCGCAGCCGCTTGGAGCCGTAGGTGCGCTGGTGCACGCGGTGCTGCTCCCACCACTCGTCGAACTCGGGGCTGCGCTCGCGCAGTTCGGCGACGAGGGCGGTGGTCGCCGGGTCGGAGGGGTCCCGGCCGACCTCGAACCGCAGGCTCTCCACGGCGGCGCGGGCCTGGTCGTGCCAGTCGGCGAACAGCGACCGGGCGCCCTCGTCGAGGAAGATCCACCGGGCGTAGTTGCGCTCCTTGGGCGGGATCTTCTCGAAGTCGCCGAACAGCGCCTTCGCCATCCGGTTGGCCGCCAGCACGTCGGTGCGGCGCCCGAGCACCAGGGCCGGTTCGCCGTCGAGCGCGTCGATCAGCTGGTGCAGGCCGGGGCGCACGCGCTGGGCGCTGCGCGCGCGGCGGGGCGCCGGGATCGACGGCAGGCCGATCAGGTCGCGCAGGTGCGTGCGGCCCGCCTCGTCGAGTTCGAGGGCGCGGCCGATCGCCTCCACCACCGCGGCGGACGGGGTGATGCGCCTGCCCTGCTCGAGCCGCGCGTAGTAGTCGGTGGACACGCCGGCGAGCAGCGCCACCTCCTCGCGGCGCAGGCCCTTGACCCGGCGGACCCTCCCGTCGGAGGGCAGGCCGGCACGGGACGGGTCGACCTGGCCGCGCGCACGGCGCAGGAAGTCGGCGAGTTCGCGGTTGAGACCGGGCATGACTCCATTCTCGTGCACCATCAGGACTCCTGAGTGGACCTCCCGGTCCTAGTCACGGGAGTCCGAGGTTTCGGAGGGCTCGTGATGCGGGCCGGAACGACCTTTCCGTGCAGCAGGCTTGCAGCCATGACCTTCCCCGCTGATCGCCCCGCCACCTGGTTCGTCACCGGCACCTCCCGCGGCCTCGGGCTCGAGCTCGTGCGGCAACTCCTCGACCGCGGCGACACCGTGGCCGCGACGACCCGCTCCACCGAACGACTCCTCACCGCCCTCGGCACCGGCACGGACCGCCTGCTGCCGCTCGAGGTCGACCTCCGCGACGAGACCGCTGTCGCCGAGGCGGTCCGGCAGGCGACCGAGCGCTTCGGCGGCCTCGACGTCGTCGTCAACAACGCCGGCTACGGCTTCCTCGCCGCCGTGGAGGAGACCTCGGCCGCCGCCGTCCGGGACATGATGGACGTGCAGGTCGCGGGCGTGTGGAACGTCCTGCGCGCCACCCTGCCGGTGCTGCGCCGGCAGGGCCGCGGTCACGTCCTCAACGTGTCCTCGGTGCTGGGCCTGACCTCCGTGCCCGGCTGGGGCCTCTACTGCGCCGGCAAGTTCGCGCTGGAGGGCCTGTCCGAGGCGCTCGCCGGAGAGGTCGCCGAGTTCGGCGTGCGGGTCACGATCGTCGAACCCGGCTACTTCCGCACCGGCTTCCTCACCACCGACTCGCTGGCGCTGCCCGAGAACACGACCGAGGCCTACCCGGCGATCCGCGAGATGGTCCGCGACCACCTGGCGTTGCAGGGCCACCAGCTCGGCGACCCGGTGCGGGGCGCCCGGCTGATGATCGAGCGCGTCGTCGCGGGCGAGGGACCGCTGCGCCTGGTCCTGGGATCCGACGCGCACGCCTACGCCACCGCCAAGGTCCAGGCGCTGCAGGCGAACCTCGACGCCGCCGCGCCGACCGCGGCCGCGAGCGACTTCCCCGCCTGACGCCCCGCTCTCCCGAGGAGGAACCAGCAGATGGGCAAGATCCTGATCGTCATGTCCGCGGCCGACGCCTGGGAGCGCACCGACGGCTCCACCTACCCGACGGGGTACTGGGCCGAGGAACTGGCCGCGCCGCACGAGAAGTTCACCGAGGCGGGCTTCACCGTCGACTTCGCCTCGCCCGGCGGCGTGCTCCAGCCGCTCGACCGGCACAGCGCCGACCCCGAGGTCGCCGGACCGGACAGCGCGCACCACGTCGAGCACGCCGAACGCGCCCTGCGGGAGTTCGGCCCGTTGCTGGAGCTCGACCGGGTCGACGTCGCCGGCTACGCCGCGGTGGTGCTGCCCGGCGGCCACGGCCCGGTGGTGGACCTCTACCGGGACCCCGACCTCGGCCGCGTGCTCACCGAGGCGGACGCGGCGGGGAAGGTCGTCGGCGCGGTCTGCCACGGGCCCGCCGGCCTGCTCTCCGCCGTCCGCGCCGACGGCACGTGGGTGTTCGCGGGCCGGAGGATGACCGCCTTCACCACCGAGGAGGAAGAGCTGTTCGGCACCTCCGAGAACGCGCCGTGGCTGCTGGACAGCACGCTGCGGGAGAAGGGCGCCCTGCACTCGCACGGGCCGGCGTACCAGCCGTACACCGTCCGCGACGGCAACCTCTTCACCGGCCAGAACCCCGCGTCGAGCGGTCCGATGGCGGACGAGATCGTCACGCACCTGACCTCGGGGGAGTGACCGGTCAGGACCGGTCGTACCGGCGGCGGGACGCGCGCACGTCGTCCAGGTGCGCGTCGGACCACTCGACCATGCGGCGGAAGATCGGCCGTAGCGACGTCGCGAGCGGGGTGTTCTCGTACTCGACGCGCGGGGGCACCTCGGGGTGGTAGGAGCGCGACACGAACCCGTCGCGCTCCAGCTGGCGCAGCCGCTGGGTGAGCACCTTGGGCGTGACGGCCGGGATGCGCTCCCGCAGCTTGCCGAACCGCATCCGGCCGTGGTGGTCGAGGGTCCACAGGACGTGCGACGTCCAGCGCCCGAACACCAGTTCCACGACGGGCGCGATCGGGCACGGGTCGTCGAGGTCGTCGGGCACGGCGTCTCCCGGTATCTTCTAGGTAACCAGTATCCTCACGATACTATCGTTGTGCGCGTTGGACTTCCGGCTCACCCCAGGAGAAGACGTGACGCAGCAGTCCCCGCGGGAGGCGACGGTTCCCCCGCGCACCGGCCCGCGCCCGGCGACCACCCCGCAGACCCCGCACGTGCAGCTCGACCAGTTCGGACCGGCCGAGGTCCAGGCCGCGCTGTGGAGCCGGATGGCGGCGCTGGCCGGCGTGCGGACCGGGCCCAGCGGCATCTCGCTGCCGTCGTCGCGCGCCCTGCACCTCGACCCCGCCGCCGCGAAGGGGCCCGCCGACGCCTTCCTGGTCGGCACCGAGTTCGCCCACCTGCACGGGGACGGCAGCGGCAGCCTGCACCTCGCGCTGCCGACCGCCCTCGCGCAAGAGGTCATCGCGTCGGGCCGAGGGGAGCAGCACCCCGCCGTGGCACTGGGGCTCGCGCATCCGACGCTGGTCATGCTCTTCGGGCCGCGCGACGCCGACGAGCTCGAGGTGGTGTGGCAGCTCGTGCGGGCCAGCCACGCGTACGCGGGGCCTGCCTAGGAGTGCCGCACCCGGGGTGATCGCGACCTGGCGGGCGGGTTCCCCGGCTCGCAGGATCGGTGTCATGAGCGAAAACGTGAACGTCGTGGGCATGTGGGTCACCGCGGACGGCCACATCCGCCAGGAGCTCCGGGCGGACGGCCGGTACGACGAGGCGCGCGGCACCCGTGCCAGCGCCTACACCGGCAGCTACACGGTGACCGGCGCGCACCTCGACTACGTCGACGACACCGGGTTCACCGCGACCGGCGACATCCGCGACGGCGTGCTCTACCACGAGCACCTGGTCCTCTACCGGGAGGCAGCCGGGTCCTGAACGGCCCAGGACGCGAGCATCGGCAGCACCTGCGCGGTGGGGGAGCCGGGTTCGACGGTGTAGACCACCAGGCGCTGGTGCGGGGCCTGCGGGACGGACACCGCCTCGACGTGGAACCGCAGGTCGCCCGCCACCGGGTGGGCGATCCGCTTCACCTGCGAGGTCCGGTCCGCGACGCCCTGCCCGGCCCACCACCGGGCCACCTGCGGGTCCGCGGCGCGCAGCTCGTCCACGAGGGCGGCCAGCAGCCGGTCGCCGGGGTTGCGGCCCAGTTCCAGGCGCAGGCCGCCGACCGCGGCCGCGGCGAAGTCGGGCCAGTTCGCGATGCGCCCGCGGACGTGCGGGTCGGTGAACAGGTAGCGCGGGAACGAGGTGCCCGGCGGCAGGTCGTGGCCCAGCACCTCGGTGAGCAGGGCGTTGCGCGCCAGCACCTCCGCCCGCCGGCCGAGCAGGATCGCGGGAAGGTGGTCGAGGCTCGTCATCACGCGCAGCAGCCCCGGTTCCGCGCGCTGGGGCGACGACCAGGCGCCCGCGCTCCTGCGCGCGGCGGGGGCCGCCAGGTCGCGCAGGTGGGCGTGCTCGACCTCGGTCAGGCGCAGCGCCCTCGCGAGCGCGTCGACCACGTCGTCGGAGACGCGGGACTGGCGGCCCTGCTCCAGGCGGCTGTAGTGGTCGGTGCTCACGCCCGCCAGCAGGGCGGCCTCCTCCTTGCGCAGGCCGGGCACCCGCCGGCGGCCGGGGAACGCCTCGATGCCCGCCTCGGCCGGGGTGAGGCGGTCGCGGCAGGCGCGCAGGAACTCGCCCAGTGCGGCGCGGTCTCGTGTCACCTCCCGAGCCTAAGCGCGCACGGGACGATCAACCTGGTCATGCCGTGCCCGGGCAGAACGCGCACTGGTCGTCCCGATCGCGAACCGGTGTCGTAGGGGCATGGCAACACACGCACTCATCACCGGGTCCACCTCCGGGATCGGCGCCGCCACCGCACGGGCGCTGGCCGCCACCGGGGCCCGCCTGGTGGTCACCGGCCGCGACCGGGACAGGGGCACCGCGCTGGCCGCCGAGCTCGGCGCGGTCTTCCTCCCGTCCGAGCTCACCGCGCCACCCGCCGCCCTGAGGTCCTTCGCCGCCCGCGCCCTCGACGCGCTCGACGGCCGCCTCGACCTGCTCGTCAACAACGCGGCGATCTGCCCGCCCGTCACCACTCCCGCGCTGGCCGACGACGACCTGGACGCGACGCTCGCCGTCAACGTCCGGGCGCCGCACGTGCTGGTCGCCGCCCTCGCGCCCGGCATGGTCGAGCGCGGGTCGGGCACGGTGATCACCATCGGGTCGTGGATGGCGTCGACCGGCACCCCGTTCGCCGCGCTCTACAGCGCGTCCAAGGCGGCCGAGGAACAGCTGACGCGCAGCTGGGCCGCCGAGTTCGGCCCGCACGGCGTCCGCGTGGCGGGCATCGCACCCGGTGTCACGCGCGACGGCGAGGCCGATGGCATCGCCGCCCGCATGGTCGCCGCGACGCCCGCGCGCCGGGCGGTCACCACCGGTGCGATCGCGCAGGCGGTCGTCTGGCTCGCTTCCCCCGCCGCGGAGTTCGTCCACGGCACCACCATCGCCGTCGACGGCGGCATCGGCGCGACCCGGCTGGAGTGGAACTGATGCGGCAGTGGGTGCTCCCGGCCGGCGCGACCTCCGCCGACGCCCTGCGGTTGCGCGAGGTGCCGGAGCCGGAGCCGGGACCGGGTGAGGTGCGCGTGCGGGTGCACGCCGTCTCGATCAACGGCCGCGACCAGATGGTCCTCAGTGGACCGTTCGGCCGGATCCCCGGTCGTGAGCTGGTGCCGCTGTCGGACGTCGCGGGCGTCGTCGACGCGACCGGTGACGGCGTGGACCTCGCGGTGGGCACGGCCGTCACGAACCTGCACTGGCAGGACGCGCCCGTGCCGGAACCGCCGCTCGGGCTCGGGGCGCTGGACGCTCCCGGCGTGCTCTCCACGCACGTCGTGCTGCCCGTGAACCAGGTGGTGCGGGCGCCCGCGCACCTCGGCCACGTCGAGTCCGCGACGCTGCCGGTCGCCGGCGTCACGGCCTGGAACGCCCTGTTCGGCGACCACCCGGTGGTGCCGGGGCAGAAGGTCGCGTCGCTGGGCACGGGAGGGGTCGCCCTCTACGCGATGCAACTCGCGCAGGCCGCGGGCGCCGACTACCTCGGGGTCGTGCGCCGTTCCTCGTCCGCACGACGACTTCACGACCTGGGCGCGGCGGAAGTGGTGGACAGCACCGGCTTCCCGCGCTGGGGCGCGCGGCTGCGGGAGCTGACCGGCGGTGCCCACAAGGTCGTCGACACCGTCGGCACCGCCACGATCCCCGACTCGCTCACCGCGCTGGCGTGGCGGGGCGAGGTCGCGCTCGTCGGGTTGTTCACGCCGGAGCCCGCGCCGCTCGACCCGATGCTGCTGTTCGGCTCGGGCGGGTCGCTGCGCGGGGTCGCGGTCGGCACCGCGGCGCACCACCGGGACCTCGTCGCGTTCATGGAACGGCACGACCTCCGCCCCGTCGTGGACAGCGTCCACCCGTTCAGCGAGGCGCCGGCGGCGTTCGCGCACCACCGGCGCCCCGGCGTGACCGGCAAGGTCGTGATCGCCGTGCCCTAGCGGAGCCGGTCGGCGGCCCACACCGCGTACTGCGACTCCGACCGCGGCGCACCGGGTTCGGTGGTGTTGCCGTAGACGAGGACGCTCTGCGCGGAGGTGCGGCCGCCCGGCCGGAACTGCACCAGCGACACCCAGGTGTCGCCGAGCACCTTCTCGAACCCGCCCGCCGCGGGCACGATCTCGAACGACTTGAGGATGCCGAGGACACCGGAGCCGCCGTCGCCGGGCAGCGCGCCGGGACCGTCGCCGAGCGAGGACACCTGTCCGACGGAGGCGTCGAGCGGGGCACCGGTGGCGAGCAGCGTCTCCTTGGCCAGGCGCAGGGTCCGCACGCCGGCGGCGGGGTCGGCCAGGCCCTCGGGCACGGCTCCCGGCGCGGGGACGCGGCGGAACAGCGACCTGTCGCCTATGCCGGCGACGTTGAGGACGCCCCACAGGGAGAAGAGCACGTAGCCCTTGCTGCCGGCGTGGGCGTGGCGGTCCCAGCCGGACAGCACGGCGACCGCGTCCGCCAGGTCCGGCTCGGCCGAGGCGGCGGCGAGGAGGTCGCCGAGGACGACGTCGGCGAGCAGGGCTCGCTTGGTGAACTTGAGGCCCAGCAAGCGTTCCGGGGAGATCTCGCGCTGCGCCCCGAGCCAGGTCCTGGACGTCACCGGGCGCAGGTCGGAGACCTGGTCGACGCTCGGTGCGATGGCCGCCGGCCAGTTCCGCGCGGGCAGCGGCGGTTCGGTGTAGAACCACGGCGTCTCGTTGCAGTTCTGCACCCAGCCGGACTCGGGGTTGACCACCCTGGGCATGGACGCCGCCGGATGAACCCCGTCCCACACCCACTTCGGGTCGTCGCCGGGCAGCCGGCGCTGGGTGTCGTCGAACGTGCCGTGGTCGCGCACCGGGGGAGTGCCGCAGAACAGCGCGCCGATCGAGCCGCGCGAGTCGGCGGCGACCATGGTGAACAACGGCAGCGGTGACCGGTCGTGGAGCTGGAACAGTTCCTCGACGCTGCGGGCGCAGGACAGCCGCCACCAGCTCTCGAGCGCGGAGGTCGCGGGGTGGTGCAGCACACCGGCGATGCGGATCGCGACGTCCACCCCGTCGGGCGCGGTCACGACCGGGCCGTGCACGCTGCTGCGTTCGAGCACGGTGACGGGCTCCGCGCCGCGCACCTCGAGGCGGTGCTCGGTGACCTCCAGCTCGCGCCGCACGCCGTCGTGCAGGTAGGTGGTGCCGGACAGCTCCAGGTCGTAGACGGACATGTTCGGGATCGGGTTGACGGTGTGGCCCCAGCCTGCCTCGGGGCTGTAGCCCATGTTCTGCCAGGGCAGCCCCAGCAGTGCCACGCCGTGGAAGTCGCGGCCGGGGTGGCGGGTGCGCACCTCGAAGAACCGCTGGTACCCGCGCCACACCAGGTGGGGGTTGATCACCAGCATCGCGTGGCCGGTGGAGGACTTCCCGCCGGAGACCGCCCAGCCGTTCGAGCCGACCGCGTCGAAGAACTGCGTGGGCGGGAACGCCAGCCCCTTGGCGTCGAGCGTCGTGAACCGCGCGAAGACCCGCACCATGTTCCCGATGACGTCGCGCGGCGTGACGGGCAGGATCTCCCGCCGGTCGCCGCCGAGCGCGGGGTTCTCGGCGCACGCGGCGTTGAAGCCGTCGCAGAACGCCGCGACCCGCGCGAGCGTCTGCGGCTCCTGGGCCCGCAGCCAGAGGTCGGTCTGCGCGTCCAGTCCCAGCTGGACGGTGAACGTGTCCTCGGCGACGTAGGCAGGCCCCCACCGCGCGGCTGCCGCTCCGCGTGCCCTGCCGTAGACGTCGAGGACCTCGCGGGCGTTCGTCCTGGCCTGGGCGTAGCCGACGCCGTGGGTGACGTCGAGCTCGTCGTCGCCGGTGACGGTGGGAACCGCCCACCGGTCCCAGGTGATCGTGGTGCGCCGGCCCGGCTCGCGTGCCAACTCCCACCGCTCGCCGCTGTCAGGCACCGGTCGCCACCTCCTCGCGACGACCGGGGGACGCCGGAGCGATGCGCCGCCGCAGGACCAGGGCGAGCAGCAGCAGGAGCGCCAGGACGACGCCGGAGAGGTTGACGAGCGGCCACGGCTCGTCCGGCTGGATCTGGCTGCTCAGCACGGAGAAGTCCCACAGCCCGTGTGCGGCCATCGCCGCCACCAGGGCGCCGGTGCCGCGGAGGACCAGGTAGAACACGAGGCCCGTCGCGCTGGTCGCCAGGACCTGGACCAGCGCCTGCGGCCCGGCGGTGATGATGTTGGTGCCGTGCGCCGCTCCGAAGAGGACGGTCGTCCACAGGCCGACCTGGAACTCGCTGTACCCGTTGGTGCGGAAGGCGAGCACACCGAGCCCGCGGAACAGCAGCTCCTCGCCGAAGCCGACCATCAGCATCGCGACGAGGAGCAGGAGGGCGAACGCCGCGCCGTGCGAGGCGAGCCCCAGGTAGTTCGTGATCACCGCGGCGGTGGCGAAGATCGCGATCGGGACCACGACGAGCCAGCGCCGCACCGGCACGCGGCTCGTGAAGACCTCCTGCCAGGCGCCCAGGTAGCCGGTCACGCCCAGCGTGAGGGCGATGGCGAGCCCGACCGGGACCACGACCACGCGGACCAGGTAGTCGATCGACGTCGGCGCGCCGTAGGCGACGTCCTGCCCGGACGTCAGCAGAGCGCTCACGCCCTGCACGAGGACCAGGTAGAGCACGACCACCACGAGGAACTGCCAGACCTTCAGGCGCCGCAACGTTCCTGTGCGCTTCTCCGCTTGCTGCCACACCGCTGCATCTCCTTCGTCGACCCGGCGCCCGTCGACGCTCTAGTACAACGTACTAGCACAATGTACTAACGGCAAACCCGGGGCATCGTGCGAGATAGGATTGGCGCGCTCAAAGGCCGGCTTCTCGCCGGTGGCACCAGGTTCGGCCAGCGGCACCAGGTTCGGAAGGAGACCGGGGAGAGGCATGGACGGTTCCCGACGGCAGCAGATCGTCGACGCGGCGCGGGCCATCCTGGCCGAGGACCCGGAGTCGACCCTGGCGGTCAGGGCGGTCGCGGAACGGGCCGGCATCGGCGCGAGCACCCTGCGCCACTACTTCCCGACCCAGCAGGCGCTGCACGAGGCGATCTTCACCACGGCGCTCGGCGACGCACCCTCGGACCTGCGCATCCACGACACGTCCGTCCCGGCTGAAGCGCGGCTGCGCGAGTGCCTCGTGCAGCTGCTGCCGCCGCCGCAGCCGATGAGCCGGGCGGCCGCCGACCGGGTGCTGACGGTGCTGGGCACCACGTTCGGGTCCGGCGGCACGGCCGAGGCGCGCAACGCGTGGGGCGCCCACACGGCCAGGACTCTCGGCGCCATCGCCGGCTGGCTCCGCGTGCTGGCCGAGCAGGGGGTCGTCGCGGAGGCCGACGTCCAGCGGCGGGCGCGGTTCCTGCTGACGGTCGTGGAGGGCATCTCCCTGTCCCGGATCGTGCCCGTCGCCCGCCCCGGTGAGGAAGAGGAGGAGGGCGTCCTCGACGACGCCCTGTCCGTCGTCTTCCGGGTGTGACCCGGCTCTCGTGGATCACCCTTGCGGTGACGGCGCGGGAGCAAGATGATTGGCACTGCCAAATAAACCAGGAGGGGGAGATCCGATGAGGATCGGTTCGAGAACGGCGGCCGGGTCATGACCACCGCCACCGCCGCGGTGCTCGCCGTGGTGTTCCTGTGGCTCGGGCACGTGGTGGCCATCTCGTTCATCGAGGCGCCGCTGCGGTTCCGGGCTCCCGATGTCACCGTGCGCATCGGGCTCGGCATCGGGAGGCTGGTCTTCCGCGCTCTCAACACGGTCGAATCCGTGCTCGCGCTGGCCCTCGTGGTGCTTTTCGCGGTGGGGACGATCCGGCCCGCGGTGGTGAGCTGGGTGGGGATCGCCGTGCTCGCTCTGGTGGTGCAGCTGGTCGTGGTCCGGCCGCGGTTGACCCGCAGGACGAAGAGGGTCGTCGCGGGGGAGGATCTGCCCCGTTCGCGGGCGCACCTCGGATACGTCGTCCTCGAAATCGGCAAAGCGGCCGCCCTGCTCGTCGGCGGCGTGCTGCTGATCTCGGGCGCGTAGGATCCGATTCCATGACCGACGTGCCGGGCTTTCCGCCCCACACCCAACTGCTGGCCGCGCTGGCCCGGCTCGGTCAGGCCACGCGGATGGACGCCGTGCGCAACGCGGGCCCGCACAACCTCAGCCCGTTGCAGGCGGACATCGTCGGCCTCTTCCGGCGCGGCGCGGCGGTGCTGCGGCAGAGCGACATCGTGACGGCGCTCGCGTCGACGGCGCCGACGATCTCCGACGCGGTGCGGGTGCTGCGCAGGAAAGGCCTGGTCGACGCCACCGCCGACCTGGCGGACGCCCGTGCGCGGCTGCTGGTGCTGACGCCGGCCGGCGAGGCGGAGGCGGAACGGCTGACCGCCTTCTCCGACGGTCTGGTCGAGGCCGTCGACACGCTGCCGGAGCAGGACCTGGCCGCGATCCTGCGGGCTGGCACGAGGCTGATGCGCGAGCTCGAGAGCCGCAACCTGATCCCGATGTCGCGCATGTGCCCCACCTGCCGCTTTTTCGTTCCCGACGCGCATCCGGGTGAAGTCCGGTCGTACCACTGCGATTTCGTGGACGCGCCTTTCGGTGCCGCCGAACTCCGCGTGACCTGTCCCGACCACGAAGTCCGCGACTGATTCTCCGTTTTTCCCCGCACATTTCGAGTGCTGAATGCCGCCGTCATTAGTTGGCACTGCCAAGTAGAAGAGGAGGAGTGGTGTCCGGAAAACCGGCCGAAGAAGATTTACGGCCCGAAGTGGTGATCGCGTGCGGTTTCACGAGCGCGCCGTTGATGTCCCTGCTGGAGCACCTGAACGAGGAACTCGGTTTCGCACGCCGCGTCACGGCGGCGGCCCACGGCCAGGTGGTGGAGCAGCTGCTGGACCCCGGCAGCGACTTCGCCCGCAACTCCTCCGGCCTGAACGTGCTGCTGGTCCAGCCGGGAGCCGGGGACACCCGCGCGGCACTGGCCCGGCTCGCGGCCGGGTTCGCCGCCCGGCACTCGGGCCACCTGCTGGTGTGCGTGGTGCCGGAGCCCTCCGGTGCCCTCGCCGACGAACTGGAGCTGGTCGGCCTCCTGAAGAGCGTCGAGGGACTCGCGGCGGTGCGGGCGGCGGACTGGTTCCACGCCCACGGGATCGCGGACCCGTTCGACGCCCGCGCGGCGGCGCTCGCCGACGTGCCGCTGACCGACGAGGCCTTCGCCACCGTCGCGCTGGGACTGTCACGGGTCGCGCGCTCGCTGTACGCCAAGCCGCGCAAGGTGATCGCCGTCGACTGCGACTACACGCTCTGGGGCGGCGCCTGCGGCGACCTCGACCCGGCCGAGCTGACGATCGACGACCGCTACCGGCAGGTCCAGCAGTTCCTGGCCGACCGCCACGACGCCGGGTTCATGCTGGTCGTCTGCAGCCGCAACGACCCCGCGAGCGTCGACCGCGTGTTCGCCGAGCGGGCGGGCGACCTGCTGCTCACCCCGGAGCACTTCGTCGCCCGGCGGGTCAACTGGGACCCCAAGTGGCGCAACCTCACCTCCCTCGCCGCCGAGCTCGGCGTCGGCGTGGACAGCTTCGTCCTGGTCGACGACGACGCGCTGACGTGCGCGCAGACCGCCGAGGCGCTGCCGTCGACCGGCGTGGTGCACCTTCCCGACGACGCGGACGCCCTCGCGGTCCTGCGGCGCAGCACCGCCTTCGACCGGTTCTTCACCACCGAGGCGGACCGGCTGCGCAACGAGAGCTACCGCGGCGCGGCGTTGCGGGCCGAGCAGGTCGCGGCCGTCAGCAGCCCCGAGGAGCTGAACGCGCGGCTGGAGACCGTCGTCGAGGTCGTGCCCGCGGAGCAGGCGCACTGGCGGCGCATCGAGCAGCTGGCCGCGCGGACCAACCAGTTCACCAGCGCGACGATGACGCCCGCCCAGGTGGGGGCCGCGCTGCGCGCCGGTGCGCCGGGCTGGGTCGTGTCGCTGCGCGACCGGTTCGGCGACTACGGGGTCGTGGGTGCCGTGGTGGCGGCGGACACCGGCGGCGACTGGACCGTGGACGCGCTGATGATGAGCTGCCGGGCGTTGAACCGCGGGGTCGCGGAGACGCTGCTCGACACCGCGGTGCGGGCGGGGGCGGCGGCCGGGTTCCCGCGCACGCACGTCCCCCTGCGCCCCACCGGCCGCAACGACCTCGCGATCGACTTCCTCACCGAACGTGCCGCGGACGTCCGCGAGCAGGCGGACAGCCGGCTCCTGGTCGTCCTCGACCCCCCTGCTCCTGCCGACCGGGAAGAGGCGTCCCGATGACCGACACGAATCCCGCCGCACTGGTGGCCGCGGTGCAGCGACGACGCCGGGACCTGGCCGCCGAGGCGGCACGGGTGCGCGGGTTCCTCGCACTGGGCAAGGGGGTCGAGCACGTCGAGGTGCGGGCGGAGACCTCCGGCCGGTTGCACGCGGTCGTCTGGGTGGCACCGACCCCGAGCGGCCTCGGCGACTTCCGGCTGCCCGACGGCACCGTCGTCACCGACCTGAACCACTACGAGACGGCCTACCTGTACCAGGAGATCTTCGTCGACCGGGTCTACCGGCCGGAGGCCCTGCGGCTTCCGGAGGACGCCGTGGTGCTCGACGTCGGCGCGAACATCGGGCTGTTCTCGCTGTCGGTGGCGCGCGGGTTCCCGCGGCGCCGGGTGATCGCCTTCGAACCCGCGCCGGACGCCTACGCCGCGCTGGTCGCGAACGTCGAGGCGCACTCGCTCCCGGTGACGTGCCTGCCGTGGGCCCTCGGAGCCGAGTCGGGCCGCACCACGATGACCGTCTACCCGGCCGCCTCGGTGTTCTCGAGCCTCGACGCCGACCCCGACGCGGACCGGTCCGCGATGCGGGCCGCGATCGAGGTCGCCGCCGAGGACGTCACCGACATCGCGGCGGTCACCGCCGTCGCCGCCAGGGTCGCGGCCGACCGCGTCGAGGGCGCGATCGAGGTGCCGGTGGAGGTGCGCAGGCTGTCCGAGGTGTTCGACGAGCTCGGCCTCGGCCACGTCGACCTGCTCAAGCTGGACGCGGAGGGAGCGGAGCTCGGCATCCTCCGCCACCTGCGCCCCGGCGACCTGGCGAAGATCGGCAACGTCCTGGTCGAGGTGCACTCCGCGGCCGACCGGCAAGCCCTCGTCGAGCTGCTGGAGAACGCCGGCTTCACCTGCGCCGTCGTGGACGTGCCCGCGTTGGAGGGCACCGGTTTCGTGAACCTGCACGCGTTCCGGGACAAGGCCTCGTGGCCGGGCACCCGGCTCGAGGTCCGGCCCCCGGTCCCGCCGCTCACGGCCCGGCAGCGGCTGCGCCAGGCGCTCGACAGCTTCCTCGGCGCGAACGACGTCGCGCTGGAGGTCCGCACCGACCCGCCGCCGGTGCGGCCCGCCGCGGCCGATGACACCGCCGACCCGGCCTCGGTGCCGGGACTGGCCGAGGCCTGGCGGCACGCCGTCGGCACCGAACCCGGTGGCACCGCGGACTTCTTCGAGCTCGGCGGCACCTCGATGGCCGCCGTCCGGATGCTCTCGCGGCTGCACCGCGACCACGGCTACGAACTCCGGCTCGACGACTTCCTCGAGTCACCCACCGCGGCCACCCTGGCCGCGCTCTGCACCCGCAACGACTGAAAACAGGAGAGAAGACCATGGAATTCCTCAGCGCGACCGACCTGCAGCAGATCCCGCCCCTGCCCGAGCAGTACCACGAGCACTTCACCGGCACGACCGAGCTGCGCGAGCTGGAGGTGGGCGCTCCGGAGGGCGAGGCGAGCGTGCTGCTCGTCCGGTTCGAGCCCGGCGCCCGCAACGCCTGGCACCGGCACACCGGCGGCCAGCTGATCTACGTCACCGAGGGCGAGGGCTACGTGCAGACCCGCGGCCAGGATCCCGTGGTGGTGCGCGCGGGCGACGCGGTCGCCTGCCCTCCCGACGAGGAGCACTGGCACGGCGCGACTCCCGGCGGTCCCGGCATGACGCACCTCGCGGTCACCTACGGCAAGATCGTGTGGCTGGAGCCGCACGAGCAGAGCTAGAGGCCGGCCCGCGGCCCTCGTGAGGACCCCGGAGACGGCACCGCCTCCGGGTCTCCCGGCCGCGACACCTCTAGCACCGGACCCGCGGGACCGGTGCTAGAGCTCCGCACGGGCCGCGCGCAGCAGCGCGGCGATCTCCGGGGCCCGGTGCTCGGGGAAGAAGTGGTCGCCCTCCAGCGCCACGACGTCGCACCGGGCGGTGGTCTCCGCCGCCCACGCCGCGGCGTCCGCCGGCGGGGCGTCCGGGTCCCGCGTCCCGGCCAGCACCAGCACCGGGACGTCGAGCGGCGGCCGCGCGGGCAGCGGCCAGGTCTCCGCGAGGCGGAGGTCGGCGCGCAGCACCGGCAGGACGAGGCGGCGCAGTTCCGCCATCTCGAACGGCTCCGGGTCCGCGCCCAGCCCGACCAACGCCGC
>NZ_JBHXCW010000191.1:0-15528 GCF_042725365.1 Lentzea sp. NPDC060358
GTCCTGGAGGAACCGTGGCTCATCCCAGCAGGCGGCTCGCCCTCACCGCCACCGCCGGCGCGCTCGCCGCCCCCGTCCTCACCGGTCCCCGCCCCACGCAAGGAGAGGACAACGGTGAGCAAAGAGGTTCTGCTGGTGGCCGGCACGAGACCGGAGGCGGTGAAGATCGCGCCGGTCGCCATCGCGTTGCGGGGACACCCCGGCCTCCGCCCGACGATCGTCCACAGCGGACAGCACGCCGGCATGGTCGAGCAGGCGCTGGCCGCCTTCGACCTGGAACCGGACCTGCGCCTGGACGTGCCCCGCGACACCGGCACGCAGGCCGAGCTGGTCTCCCGGCTGCTGCCGGGGTTCGACGCCGTGCTGGCGGACCGCGACCCCGCCGTCACCCTCGTGCAGGGCGACACCACGACGACCCTGGCCGCGGCGCTCGCCTCGTTCTGGCGCGGCATCCCCGTGGCGCACCTGGAAGCCGGCCTGCGCACCGGCGACCTCTACGGCCCGTTCCCCGAGGAGGGGAACCGGCAGATGATCTCCCGCATCACCTCGCTGCACCTCGCGCCGACCGACGACGCCGCCACCGCCCTGAACGAGGAACGCCTGCCGGACAGCCACATCGTCGTCACCGGCAACACCGTCGTGGACGCCGTGCAGCGCGTCGCGTCCGCCGACCTGCCCGCCTCCAGCCAGGACGTCGTCGCGCTGGAGCGCAGCCTCGACGCCACCGGCGGCCGGCTCATGCTCGTCACCGTGCACCGCCGCGAGTCGTGGGGCCGCCCGCTCATGCGCGTGCTCAACGCCGTGCGCGCCATCGCCGACCGCCACCCCGACCTGCACGTCCTGATCCCCGCGCACCCGAACCCCGGTGTGCGCGAACAGGTCGTGGCCTCGCTCGGCGGCCACGAACGCGTGGTGGTCACCGACCCGCTCGACTACCCCGACCTCGTGCGCGTGCTGCGCCGCGCCGCCCTGGTGATGACCGACTCCGGTGGCATCCAGGAGGAGGCACCCACGTTCGGCGTGCCGGTGCTGGTGCTGCGGGAGACCACCGAGCGCATGCTCGCCGTCGACGCCGGGTGCGCCTGGCTCGTCGGCACCGACACCACCCGCATCCTCGCCGAGGCGGGCTGGGTGCTCGGGTCCCGGCTGCGGCTGCCGCTGGGGCGCAACCCGTTCGGCGACGGGCGGGCCGCGGTCCGGGTCTGCTCCGCGCTGGAACGGCTGGCGGGCCTCCCGACCGCCCTGCCGCGCCGGGAGCCGTTCGCCACGCTGGCGGGAGCTCGGTGAATGTCACTCGGTCGGGTAATCGCGATTTCCCCAACGGGTGAGATGGGCGCCGAGTCGGCGGTGGCGCCCGTGCGCACACCCATTATCGGGCCGTGGGAAATCGAGCCATGAGGGCACCAGTGCGCAAGAGTCTGATCGCAGGCGCTGTGGTCGCGTTGACGTTCGCGACCGCGGGCCCGGCGCTCGCCGCCAACCCCGCCGGCACCGCGTCCGCCGGATCCGCCGACTTCGCGAAGGCCGGCCAGCCGGTGCAGGTCGAGCCGCTCGCCGTGTGCAGCGTCAACCCCGGCGCGCCGGGCACCGTCACCGGGTCCGACCCGGCCGTGAGCACGACCGGTTTCAAGATCGGGGCGACGAGCTCCACCTGCACGACCGAGGTCGTGGACCCGGACGAGTTCCTGACGAGGACGAAGTCGGTGGCCAAGGGCACCGGGTTCGAGCTGTCGGCGTTCACGGCGCTGCGGGGCCCCCGCCTCAAGATCTCCGAGTGGACGATCACCTGCGAGGCCGACGACAAGGGCACGCAGGCCGGGTGGGAGCTCAGGGGCATGTCGGGCTGGACCGGGCTGCCGCAGCAGATCCCGGCCGGGTACGTGCACGAGGTCAAGGCGAGCGACGGCACCGTGCTCGCCACGGCCAAGTTCACCGACACGGTCTTCCCGGTGCCGAACGACGGCAGCCTGAGCATGACCCTGCTCAGGATCACGTTCGAACCGGCGTCCGGTCACACGGGGACCATCACCCTCGGCACGGCGGCCTGCTCGCCGACGCCGTAACCGGGGCCTGTCCCGCGGGTCTCGTCCGCGACAGTCGCGGCCGAGGGCTCCGGAGACGGCACCGCCGCACCGCGCCCGGTACGAGGGCGCCGCGTCGGCACCGCCTCCGGGACGCTCGACTCTCCTCGGACGAACCCACGGGACATGCCCTGCCTAGGACACGCGCACGCCCGCGGCGAGCAGTTCCTCGACCGCGGCGTCGCGGGTCGTCTGCGCGACGGCCGCCGTCAGGTCGACGAGCACCGTCGTGCGGAAGCCGCTGCGGTGCGCGTCCAAGGCGGTGGCGCGCACGCAGTGGTCGGTCGCGATGCCCACGACGTCCACCTCGGTCACGCCCTTGTCGGTCAGCCAGCCCGCGAGGTCGTTCTCGGCCTCGAAACCCGAGTAGGCGGCGGCGAACCGGCCCTTCGAGAACACCTGCTCGATGCCGGACACGTCGAGCTCCGGGTGGAACGACGCGCCGGGCGAGCCCGCCACGCAGTGCACCGGCCACGAGTCGATGAAGTCCGGTGTCAGCGAGAAGTGGTCACCGGGGTCGACGTGGTAGTCCCGCGTCGCCACCACGTGGTCGTACGCCGACGCGGCGATGTGCTGCGAGATGGCAGCCGCCACGGCGGCGCCCCCGGCCACGGCCAGGGAACCGCCTTCGCAGAAGTCGTTCTGCACGTCGACGACGATCAACGCCTTGGTCATGTCAGCCTTCCAGGTAGATCGTCGGGATCGCGGGCTCGCCGCGCGAGAGCTTGAGACCTTCCCACGGCACGCTCACCAGGGCCGCGCGCAGGCGGTCGCGGTTCTGCTCGAGCGCCGGGACGTCCTCGGTGGTCCGGCCGCCCCGCATCAGCGGGATCTGCACGAGCCGGTCGTGCTCGCCGAGCTCGGGTTCGGCCCAGGCCTGGAACACGACCTCCTCGATGGCCGTGCCGGTGTCCTTGTGGCGGCGCAACGCCTTCTTCCAGCCGCCGCGCGACTGCTTCGACGTGCTGCGCTTCTCCACGTGCCGGCCGTCGACCTCGACCAGCTTGTAGACCATGCCCGCGGTCGGCGCCCCGGACCCGGTCACGACGGAGGTGCCGACGCCGTAGGCGTCCACGGGCTCCGCGCGCAGGGCGGCGATCGCGTACTCGTCGAGGTCGCTCGACACGACGATGCGGGTGTTCTTCGCGCCGAGCGAGTCGAGCTGGTCGCGCGCCTGCCTCGCCATCACGCCGAGGTCGCCCGAGTCGATCCGGATCGCGCCGAGCTCGGGGCCCGCGACGGCGACGGCCTTCTTGATGCCCTCGGAGATGTCGTAGGTGTCGACCAGCAGCGTCGTGCCGACGCCCAGGGCCTCGACCTGGCTGCGGAAGGCCTCTTCCTCGGTGTCGTGCAGCAACGTGAACGCGTGCGCGCACGTGCCGGCCGTCGGGATGCCGTGCCGGCGGCCCGCCTCGAGGTTGGAGGTGGCGTTGAAGCCCGCCAGGTACGCCGCGCGGGCGCACGCCACGGCCGCCTCCTCGTGCGTGCGGCGGGACCCCATCTCGATCATGTGGCGGCCGTTCGCGGCGCTCACCATGCGGGCGGCGGCGGACGCGATGGCGCTGTCGTGGTTGAGGATCGAGAGCGCGAGCGTCTCCAGCACGACCCCCTCCGCGAACGACGCCCTCACCGTCAGCACCGGGGATCCGGGGAAGTAGAGCTCGCCCTCCGGGTACCCGTCGACCTCACCGGAGAACCGGTAGTTCGCGAGCCATTCCAAAGTCGAATCGTCGACCACGGCGTTGCGGCGCAGCTGGTCGATCTCCTCCTCGCCGAAGCGGAACTGCTCGATCGCGTCGAGCAGCCGGTTCACCCCGGCGACGACGCCGTAGCGGCGCCCGTCGGGCAGTCTGCGGGCGAAGACCTCGAACACGCACGGACGGTCACCAGTACCGTCACGCAGCGCGGCCGCGAGCATCGTGAGCTCGTAGTGGTCTGTCAGCAACGCCGTCGAGTTCATGGTCACCAACCCTAAGGTCGCATCCGGTTCAGTCCCATGCGGTGTCCGTCACCGCGGCGAACATGACACCATTGGCGGTATGACCACGCCCGTCGAACAGGAACGGACGCAGCCGGAGGCCGTCGGCGCGGAGAGCGCCGCAGAGGACAGGCCGTGGCAGACCGTGGTCTGGAACGACCCGGTCAACCTCATGTCGTACGTGACGTACGTCTTCCAGAAGCTGTTCGGCTTCAGCAGGGACAAGGCGACCCAGCTGATGCTCGACGTGCACCACAAGGGCAGAGCGATCGTGACATCGGGCACCAAGGACAAGGTAGAGGCCGACGTGGCGAAGCTCCACGCGGCAGGGCTCTGGGCGACCATGCAGCGGGCCTCGTGAAGCGGTGGATCCGCGACGGCGACGTCGTCGTCGGCCGTCTCGACCAGCAGGAGGCCGCGGTCGTGCGCGGTCTGGTCAGCCAGATCCAGGACATGCTCCTGGCCCGCGCCGAGGAGTCGCCGCAGGACGAGCTCGCCGAGCTCACCGGCATCAGGACCGGGTCGTCGGAGGCACCGGACGACCCGATCCTCGGCAGGCTGCTCCCGGACTTCCACCGGCTCGACGACGACGCGCCCGACCCGGACGAGGTGAACTCCGCCGCGGCGTTGCGCTCGCTGCACGAGCCGGAGCTGCTCGACCACAAGACCGGCGCGGCCGAGACGGTGCTGCAGACCTGCTCGCCCGACGGCGGCGAGATCCGGCTCACGATCGCCGAGGCCGAGGCCTGGATGGCGTCGCTCAACGACGTGCGGCTGGCCCTCGGGACGGCGCTCGACGTCACCGAGGACATGCCGGACGAGCTGCCGCCGGACGACCCGCGCTCGCCGCACCTGGGCGTCTACCACTGGCTGACCTGGGTGCAGGACACGCTGGTCGAGGCGATGCTGCCGTGATCCCCGGCGTCCTCGTCGGGCACCACCACCGCGTCGAACCCGGCTGGGCCACGGGCACGACGGTCGTCCTGGTGCCGGAGGGCGCGGTCGGTGCCGTGGACGGCCGCGGTGGTGCGCCCGGCACCCGCGAGACCGACCTGCTGGACCCGTCGAACCTGGTCCAGGAGGTGCATGCGGTGTGCCTGAGCGGCGGGTCGGCCTACGGGCTGGCGGCCGCAGACGGCGTCATGCGCTGGCTGTCCGAGCGCTCGATCGGGTTCCCGGTCGGCGCCGAGCCGCACCACGTCGTGCCGATCGTGCCGGGAGCGGTGATCTTCGACCTGCCGATGTCCGAGTGGGGCAACCGGCCGGACGCCTCCTTCGGCCACGCGGCCTGCGCGGCGGCGTCCGAGGAGTTCGCCCTGGGCTGCGTCGGCGCGGGTGCCGGCGCGCGGGTCGGGTCGCTGAAGGGCGGTGTCGGGGCCGCCTCGACGACGGCCGGCGCGCACCGGATCGGCGCGCTGGCCGTGGTGAACGCCGCCGGCGAGGTCGTCGACCGCGCGTCGGGCCTGCCGTGGCTGCCCTCGCTGGGCACGACCGCCGTCGCGCTGCCCGACCGCAAGCCCGACGGCCTGAACACCACGATCGGCGTGGTCGCGGTGGACGCCGACCTGTCGAAGGCGGAGTGCCGGCGGCTCGCGATGGCCGCCCAGGACGGCCTGGCCCGCGCCGTGCGGCCCGCCCACTCGATGTTCGACGGCGACACGGTGTTCGCGCTGGCCACGGGCGCCGTGCCGCTGGCGGGGCCGCGCGCGTTCGCGCTGGACGCGCTGTGCACGGCCGCCGCCGACGTGTTCGCCGAGGCCGTGGTGTCCGGTGTGCGCGAGGCGACGACGGTGAACGGCGTGGCTGCTTTCCGCGACCTCTGAGTGGGTAGTCCTGCGGTATGGCCGATGTCATCGATCAAGCAGCAGGCGTCGTCACCGAGCTCGCGCCGCCCGGTGCGGTGCGCGAGATCCCCTTCCGGGAGCTGGCCGCCGTCGCGCCCGCGGGGCTCTTCGTCGCCGCGTTCCTCGTGCCGCCGGGGCTGGGCAAGGTGCTGATGAAGCTCGGCGTGGCCGCCACGCCGCTGGCCGCGTGGGCGGAGCTGGCCGCGTGGCGCGGCCTCGACCAGGCACAACGGCGGCGCGGTGTCGCGTTGCTGGCCCTCTACCTCGTGGTGGTGCTCAGCCGGCGTCGATGAACGCCTTGAAGTGGGCGACGTTGCGCTCCACCTGCTCGCGCAGCGTCTTCTCGAGCACCCGGCCGGCGAGCCTCAGCAGCCCGGACAGCTCGAACTCGTTGTCGCACACCAGCAGCGTGTGCCGGTCGTCGATCGCGGAGAAGCGGTTCGTGATCGTGTGCACCATGCCGGTCATCTCGTTGCGGGAGACGCGTTCGTCCGCCGTGGCGGACAGGACGGTCTCCTCGAACGTGAACGTGCGGTACTTCAGCGTCGCGGTCGCTCCGGGAGCGCCGGGCGTGCCGGTGCGCCGGGTGATGCCGACGAGGTCGGGCTGCCAGTGGCGCGGGTGGTCCGGATCGGACGTCAGCGCGCGCACCCGTTCGATCGGCTGGTCGAGCACGACCTGCTTGGTGAACCGCATCGGCCCAGGTTAGGGCAAGTGTCCGGCGACTTGTCTCGCATACCGAGACAACTCCCGCCGGCCCGTAGGATTGAGCGCGTGCTGGTGATTCGCCGTGACCTGGTGGACGCGATGGTGGCCCACGCGCGCCGCGACCATCCCGACGAGGCGTGCGGGGTGATCGCCGGGCCGTCCGGGGACCGCCCCGAGCGGTTCGTCGAGATGGAGAACGCGGAGCGGTCGCCCACGTTCTACCGGTTCGACGCCGCCGAGCAGCTCAAGGTGTGGCGCGAGATGGACGCGAACGACGAGGTGCCGGTGGTCATCTACCACTCGCACACCGCGACGGAGGCGTACCCGTCCCGCACCGACATCTCGTTCGCGGGCGAGCCGGAGGCCCACTACGTGCTGGTCTCGACGCGTGACCCGATCGAGCACGAGCTGCGCTCGTACCGCATCGTCGACGGTGTCGTGACCGAGGAACCGGTCAAGATCATCGAATCCTGAGTTACGTTTCTGCGGAGGTAGAACCATCATGGCCGTCACCGTGTCGATCCCGACCATCCTGCGCACCCACACCGGGGGCGAGAAGTCGGTGCCCGCCACCGGCACGACGCTCGCCGAGGTCATCGACGACCTGGAGAACAACCACGGCGGCCTCAAGGCCCGCCTGGTGAAGGAAGGCTCGCTGCACCGCTTCGTCAACGTCTACGTCAACGACGAGGACGTGCGCTTCGCCGGTGGTCTCACCGCCCCGGTGAAGGACGGCGACAACGTCACCATCCTCCCGGCCGTCGCGGGCGGCTGATCTCCGCCATGGCCCGTTACGACTCGCTCCTGGACGCGCTCGGCGGCACGCCGCTGGTGGGCCTGCCCCGCCTGTCGCCGTCGCCGGACGTGCGCCTCTGGGCGAAGCTCGAGGACCGCAACCCGACCGGCTCGATCAAGGACCGGCCCGCGCTGGCCATGATCGAGGCGGCGGAGCGGGACGGCGTGCTGCGCCCCGGCGCGACGATCCTGGAGCCGACCTCCGGCAACACCGGCATCTCGCTCGCGATGGCAGCGAAGCTCAAGGGCTACGGCCTCGTGTGCGTGATGCCGGAGAACACCTCGACCGAGCGCCGCCAGCTGCTGCAGGCCTACGGCGCCCGCATCGTGTTCTCCCCGGCCGCGGGCGGGTCGAACCAGGCCGTCGCCACCGCGAAGGAGATCGCGAAGCAGAACCCGGACTGGGTGATGCTCTACCAGTACGGCAACCCGGCGAACGCGGACGCGCACTTCCGCGGCACCGGCCCGGAGATCCTGAAGGACCTCCCGGAGATCACGCACTTCGTGGCCGGCCTGGGCACGACGGGCACGCTCGTCGGCGTGGGCCGCTACCTGCGCGAGGCCAAACCGGACGTGCAGGTCATCGCCGCCGAGCCCCGCTACGGCGAGCTGGTCTACGGCCTGCGCAACCTCGACGAGGGCTTCGTGCCGGAGCTGTACGACGAGACGGTGCTGACCGGGCGCTACTCGGTCGGCTCCTACGACGCGCTGCGCCGCACCCGGCAGCTGCTCGAGACCGAGGGCATCTTCGCCGGCATCTCCACGGGCGCGATCCTGCACGCGGCGCTGGCCGTGGCGCAGAAGGCCGAGGTGGCGGGGAAGTCCGCGGACATCGTGTTCATCGTGTGCGACGGCGGCTGGAAGTACCTGTCCACCGGGGCCTACGCCGGGACGCTGGACGAGGCCGCCGCGAAGCTCGACGGCCACCTCTGGGCGTGAGACCGCTCGCCGGAGCGAGCCCGGACCGCCGGACCCCCTGAGCACGGTGGGACGCAGGGGGTCCCGGCTCGGGGGACGCCCGCGTCAACCCGGCGGCCCGGAAGTCGTCAGCTGCCGTCCCCGGTGCGGCCACTGGCCTGGAGGACCTCGACGACGCGGGACACGAAGCCGACCACGACGCTGCGCTGGTCGGGCGACAGCGACCGGCTGACGGCGTCGATGTCCTCGATGGTGGTGGCCCACGCGGCTCGCTCCGCCTGCTGAGCCGCCGGGGTGGCCTTGACGGTGACGCGGCGGCGGTCGTGGGCGTCGCGGACGCGTTCGACGTGCCCGGAGCGTTCGAGCCGGTCGATCAAGGTCGTCGCCGACGCGGTGCGGATGCCGAGGTGTCGTGCGAGGTCGGTCGCGCCCATGGGGCCGTTCAGCCCGAGAGCGGCTATGGCGGTCATGTCGGTGGCGTTCATCGCCATGACCTTGGCCATCCGGTCCGTCAGTTCCTGGGTGGCTTCGGCAAGCCTGCGCACCACGATCGTCGCGTCGTCGAGGTCTTGTGGTGGCCACGGCGCGGACGCATCGCTCATGGGCACATCCTTCCACACTCTAGTAACTAGACTAGCTAATTATCAGTTTGTCTTGTAACGTCGGCGCGGTCACGCCGCCTTCTCCTCGGGAACCCTTGTGCGGCAGGCAATTCGTCCAGTCGAAGGGACCGCCGTCATGACCGCGACCTCCTCCGCCCTGCCGCGCCGCGGCGTGACCGGACGGCACACCGAGCGCGGTGTGCCGCACGGCGTCACCTCGATCACCCCGTACGTCGGTGTGGCCGACGTCGTGGCCGCCGCGCGCTTCTACACCGAGGTCTTCCACGCCCGGACGGTCACCCTGACCAGGCTCGGCGACCTCGTCATCCACGCGCAGCTCGACTTCGGTCACGGGCATCTCCACCTCGAGATGCCCGACCCCGCCGGCGGCGGGTTGTCCGGTCCCCCTCCGGGCGGACCGGACCGGACCGCGTTCGCCCACTACTGCGAGGACGTGGAAGCGGTGACCGGACGAGCCGTCGCGGCAGGTGCGGACCAACTCGGTCCCGTCGTGGAGTTCCCGTCCGGTGACCGCTTCACCGCCGTCCGCGACCCGCACGGGGTGAGGTGGTCGATCACCTCCCGGGTCGCCGACCTCTCCGAGACCGAGAGCGCGCGTCGCGTCGCGGAGTGGGCCGCCCGGCGCGCGGATCCCGCCGGCACGTCCTGACAGCACACCTCGAAGGCGCCCCGGAACAGGGATCTACCCGTTGAAGGCCACGCCCGGCAGGCCCTGGCCCAGTCCGGGCAGCACGAGCACCGACCCGTTCAGCTGCCGCTCCACCAGCACCTCGTCCGGCAGCCCGACGCGCGCGGACGTGACGTAGAGGTCCGTGAAGTCCGGCCCGCCGAAGCAGCACGCCGTCGGGTTGTCGACGGGCAGCGCGATCTCGCGGTCGAGCTCACCGGCCGGCGTGTAGCGGCGCACGGCGTGCCCGCCCCACAGAGCGACCCACACGCACCCGTCGGCGTCGACGCACAGCCCGTCCGGCCAGCCGTCGGTGCCGTCGACGTGGGTGAGCGGGCGGCGGTTCGCGACGGTGCCGTCGGAGTTGTCGAAGTCGAGGACGTCGATGCGGCGGGTCGGCGTGTCGATGAAGTACATGAGCTTCGAGTCGGGGCTCCAGCCCACGCCGTTGCTCGTGTTCACCTGGTCCAGCACGACCTTCGCGGCGCCGTCACCCGTGACGCGGGCGAGCCAGCCCTCGTCGGAGGCCTGGTCGTAGCGCATGGTGCCGGCCCACAACCGGCCCGCCGGGTCGATGCCCGCGTCGTTGCCGCGCACACCGTCACGCGCCCAGTAGACGAGCCACGTCTTGCCGCCGTCGCGGTCGATCAGCGCGATGCCGTCGCGCAGGTTGCAGACGATGCCGCCCTGAGCGCGCGGTTTGGCGGCACCCACGTGCTGCGGCACGGTCAGCACCGCGTCGTCGTCGCGCGCGGGTGCGTAGCGGTGCACTTCGGAGGCGAGGATGTCCACCCACAGCAACGTGGAGCTGCTGTGGTCCCACGTCGGGCCCTCGCCGAGCTGGGCCGATGCGCGTACCGCCACTTCAATCGACACCCGATCACCTTATGTGCACGTACGCTGGAGGCGTGGACCGCACCACTGCGCTCGCGAAACGGGTCATCCCGCCGCACCCCGTGCTGTCGCTGCTCGTCGTGGCCGGGTTCGTCGGCTTCCTCTACGTCGTCGAGGCCTTCGACACGGCGACCGGTGGTTCGCTGGAGGACGACGGCGTGCGGCCGCGCGACTTCGGCGAGTGGGACAACCTGCTGTGGATGCCGTTGATCCACGGCGACTGGAGCCACCTCACCGGCAACGCGGTTCCGTTGCTGCTGCTCGGTTTTCTCGCGAGCTCGGGTGGGGTGAAGCAGTTCTTCCAGGTCACGGTCGTGGTGTGGCTGACCTCCGCGCTGGGCGTGTGGGTGTTCGGCAGCCCCGGCAGCCACATCGGCGCGTCCGGGATCGTGTTCGGGTACCTCGCCTTCCTGCTCGTGCGCGGGCTCTTCGCGCGCTCGTGGCTGCAGCTCGTCATCGCGGTCGGCGTGTTCGCGTTGTACGGCGCGGCGTTGTGGGGTGTCCTGCCCGGACAGCCGGGTGTGTCGTGGGAAGGCCACCTGTTCGGCGCAATCGGTGGAGTAATGGCCGCGTGGGGTGTCTCGCGCGACAACCGCAGGAGCAGCTCACCGGCTACATTCACGGCGTGACGATCGGGATCATGGACTCGGGCGTCGGAGGCCTCACGGTCGCCCGCGCGATCATGGACCAGTTGCCGGGCGAGTCGATCCACTACATCGGCGACACGGCCAACGGTCCCTACGGGCCGCTGCCGATCGCGCAGGCCCGCGAGCACGCGCTGCGGGTCTGCGACCGGCTGGTCGACGAGGGTTCCAAGATGCTCGTCATCGCCTGCAACACCGCGTCCGCCGCCTGCTTCCGCGACGCCCGTGAACGCTACGACGTGCCCGTCGTCGAGGTGATCCTCCCCGCGGTGCGCCGCGCGGTGATGACGACGCGCAGCGGGCGCATCGGCGTGATCGCCACGGTCGGCACGATCAACTCCCACGCCTACCAGGACGCCTTCCAGGCGGCGCGCGACGCGACGGTGACGGCGGCGGCGTGCCCCCGGTTCGTCGACTTCGTCGAGCGCGGCACCACCTCCGGGCGCCAGGTCCTCGGACTGGCCCAGGCCTACCTGGAACCGTTGCAGCGCGCCGAGGTCGACACCGTCGTGCTCGGCTGCACGCACTACCCCCTGCTGACCGGCGTGGTCCAGATCGTCATGGGAGAGCACGTGACGCTGGTGTCGAGCGCCGAGGAGACCGTGAAGGACGTCGTGCGGCTGCTGACCGAGCGGGACGGGTTCGCGACCGAGCCGCCGGTGCACCGCATCACCTGCACCGGGCCGCCGGAGCGGTTCGCGAAGCTCGCCGCCCGGTTCCTGCCGACCTTCGAACAGTGGGGCTGACGTGCTGCTGACCGTGCTCGGCTGCTCCGGCAGCATCCCCGGACCCGGCGCGGCGGCGTCGGGGTACCTCCTGGAGGCCGGCGGGTTCACGCTGGCGCTGGAGTTCGGCAACGGCGTGCTGTCGCGGTTCCAGGAGGAGCGCCCGCTGTTCTCGATGGACGCCCTGGTGCTCTCGCACCTGCACCCCGACCACTGCATCGACGTGTCGTCCCTCTACGTGGCGCGGAAGTACCACCCGTCGCCCCCGTCCGAGGTCCTGCCGGTCTTCGCCCCCGCCGAGGCGCACTCGCGGTTCGTCGCGGGCTACGCGCCCGACGCCGCCGAACGGGCGTCGCTCGACTTCGGCGACGTCTTCGCGTTCCACCCGCTGGCCGACGGCGCCGCGGTCCGGATCGGACCGTTCACTGTGGAGCCCGCCCTGGTGGCACACCCTTGCGAGGCCTACGGGTTCCGCATCTCGTGCGGCGGCGTGTCCCTCGCCTACACCGGTGACAGCGGGCCGTGCGAGGCGCTGGAGACGGTGTCGGCGGGCGTCGACGTGCTGCTGAGCGAGGCGAGCTGGACGCACGCCCCGGAACGCCAGCCCGACCTGCACCTGTCCGGGCGGCAGGCGGGCGAACTGGCGGCGCGCGCGGGCGCCGGCCGGCTGCTGATCACGCACGTGCCGCCGTGGACGTCGCGGGAGGCCGTGCTGAAGGAGGCCCAGTCGGCCTTCGACGGGCCGTGCGAGCTGGTCGTAGAGGGCGGCCGGTACGAGGTGGGGGAGCAGGCATGATCAACGTGGAGCGCGCCGGCGAGCACGAGTTCGTCGCGACGAACGGCAGAGGCGCCTCGGTGCGCATCGGCCGCAAGGACCAGGAGGGCTCGTTCAGCCCGGTGGAACTGCTCGTGGCGGCCGCCGCCGGCTGCGCGCTCGTGACGTCGGAGACGCTCGTGCTGCGCCGGACGGGCACGGACGAGCTCTCCGCGGTCGCGGACGCGGTCCAGTCCGAGAGCGGCAACGAGGTGATCTCCATCCCGGTGACGCTCTCCTACGACCTGTCCGGCGTGGACGACCCGGAGGCGCTCGAAGTCGTCGTCCGGCGCGCCGTGGAGCAGTTCTGCACGGTCACGCGGACGTTGAAGCAGTCGGCGACGGCGCCGCTTCAGCTCCCCACGCCGCTCCAGACGGCCCCGGACCCGCTGTGACCGGCGCGCACGGTCTGCACCGTCGTCCCGATCGCGAGCAGCACCACCAGCACGGACACCACGACTGAGACCACCCGCCACGTCTTCGTGGTGGGTGCCTCCGCCTGCCGCTCCCGGTCGGCGAGCCGTCCGGCGACCAGCAGCGCGATCACCGCGACGCCGAACCCGAGCGCGATGGGCAGCAGCATGTCGCCGAGCTCGCCGTGCGCCTGGATGGCGGGGTTCTGCACGCCGTTGCGCTCGAGCGCGCCCATGAGGTCCTCGCCGGCCTGCTTGGCGGCGGGCACGGCGGCGACACCGGCCAGCGTGACCCCGAGAACGGGCCACGCGTACCTGCGCCGCCAGTTCGGGACCAGCGCGATCGCGATCGCGCCGAGCGCCGCGAGGGGCAGCAGCACGACCACCGCGTGCACCAGCAGCGGGTGAAGCGGAATACCGTCGATCGTCAGCATGTCTCTCCCTACGCCATCACGCCCCGCAGGGTTCATTAGGGTAGGGCCCGTGGTGCGAAGCGATGGCCGATACGACGACGTGTTGCGTGACATCCGAATCACGCGTGGATACCAGACCTGGCCCGCGGGCTCGGTCCTGGTCGAGTTCGGGAACACCCGCGTGCTCTGCGCGGCGAGTGTCACCGAGGGCGTCCCCCGCTGGCGGCAGGGCTCCGGCCTCGGCTGGGTGACCGCCGAGTACGCGATGCTCCCGTCCGCCACCCACTCGCGCAGCGACCGCGAGTCGGTGAAGGGCCGCATCGGCGGCCGCACGCACGAGATCTCCCGCCTGATCGGCCGCTCGCTGCGCGCCTGCATCGACCTGGCGGCGCTCGGCGAGAACACCATCGTCATCGACTGCGACGTGATCCAGGCCGACGGCGGCACCCGCACCGCGGCGATCACCGGCGCCTACGTGGCACTGGTCGACGCCGTGACGTACCTGGGCGCGGCTGGCCGGCTGGCCGACCCCTCGCCCCTGTCGTGCGCCGTGTCCGCCGTGTCGGTGGGCGTCGTCGACGGCCGCGTCCGCCTCGACCTGCCCTACGAGGAGGACTCGCGGGCCGAGGTCGACATGAACGTCGTCGCCACCGACGCCGGCACGCTGATCGAGGTCCAGGGAACCGGTGAGGGCGCGACGTTCGCCCGGTCCACTCTGGACCGGATGCTGGACGTGGCGCTGCAGGGCTGCGCCGAGCTGAACCGGATCCAGGCGCGCGCTCTCGCCGAGCCCTACCCCGGCGTGCTGCCGGAGCCGAAGACCGGTGGCAAGCGGTGAAGCTCCTCCTCGCCTCGCGCAACGCCAAGAAGCTCCGCGAGCTGCAGCGGATCGTCGTCGCGGAGAAGCTCACGGGCATCGAGGTGCTGTCCCTGTCGGACGTGCCGGAGTTCCCCGAGGCACCGGAAACCGCTCCCGACTTCGAGGGCAACGCCCTGGCCAAGGCCCGCGACGCCGCCGCCGCCACCGGGCTCGTCTCGGTGGCCGACGACTCCGGCCTGGCCGTCGACGAGCTGAACGGCATGCCCGGTGTCCTGTCCGCCCGGTGGTCCGGGCGGCACGGCGACGACGACGCGAACCTGGACCTGCTGCTCGGCCAGCTCGGCGACGTGCCGGACGAGCGGCGTGGCGCGGCCTTCGTGTCCGTGGTGGCCCTGGTCGTGCCCGGTGGCGAAGAGGTCGTGGTCCGCGGGGAGTGGCGCGGCACCCTGCTGCGTGCGCGGCGCGGGACCGGCGGCTTCGGCTACGACCCGATCTTCGTGCCCGAGGGCTTCGAGATGACCTCGGCCGAGATGACTCCCGAGGAGAAGGACGCGGAGTCGCACCGCGGCCGCGCGTTGAAGCTGCTGGTCCCTTACCTGCGCAAGCTCGGTTAGTTCACGCC
The DNA here is from genome assembly GCF_042725365.1 of Lentzea sp. NPDC060358. NCBI lineage: Bacteria > Bacillati > Actinomycetota > Actinomycetes > Pseudonocardiales > Pseudonocardiaceae > Lentzea > Lentzea sp. NPDC060358. Next base: position 14,960 of record NZ_JBHXCW010000191.1, read on the forward strand.
ACCGCGTGTGCGTGGGACGCGACCGACACCACGCACACGCCGGCCGCGATGAGGGCCATGCCCGCGAGCATGGCGAGGTTCAGCGGGTCGGCGAACAGGACCCGGCTCGTCAGGGCGACCAGCGCGATGCCCGCGCCCGCCCAGATCGCGTAGGTGACGGCCACCGGCAGGCCCATCCTGATCACCTGCGACTCCAGGTACAGGGCGGTGAGGAAGCCGGCGCCCAGTCCGGCCACGGGCCACGGTTTGGTGAAGCCCTCGGAGTACTTCAGGCACAGGGTCGCGAACACCTCCGCGCCCACGGCGAGGGTCAGCAGAATCCACTTCAGCATTGAATTTTCCCAGCACGAAATGCACGTGACGCGAAGCGCACGTGTTTGCCTGTGAACGGACGGACGGGGCTGAACGCCCTGGTCAGCCGCCTCGCGTGGGGAAGTGGACGCGCAAGGTGAAATCAGACGGGATGTCGGGGCCGCGAGGTGTCGTCAAGCGACACACGGTGTATCACCCTCACCGGAACAAGGGGCGGCATTGTGCGCGCCCTGTTCCCGACCCTACCCGAAGAAAGG